>PLTL01000223.1:0-4031 GCA_003164475.1 Candidatus Dormiibacterota bacterium
AATTCCCTTACCTACCAGGCCCTTCTGGTGTAGCGGAGGTGTATCCGTCTAAGGGCTGCAGCGACGGTTGCACTGATCGCACCACCGATCGCTACAGCCCGCCCCTCCCACGGGAACGCGCTAGTGCGGCGACCGCCTCAACCGCGCCCCCGCATTCCCGTCCAGATGCTGAATGGTGCGCCAGTTCCGGATGGTGCGAAGAACGGCGACCTCGGTCCCAGCTCACCCCGGTACGGGGTACACATCGAGATCGGGGTCCAGGCGAAGAGGGTCGTCGACGTCCGAGGAAATCACCCAGGCCTCGCGCTGGCGCGCCACCAGGGCCAGCGGCGAGGACGAGGTCAGGCCGGTCTGAGCGTCCCGCCGCCCCGCAACTCCTCGATGTGCTCGACGATGCGTCGCGCCGTGTCATCGCCACGGATGAGCACGCCCGCCTCGAGGTTGTCCCCCGATGCGCGCTGCGTGAGGTTGGCGCTGGTTACCAGTGCGGTCATGCGGTCCACCACGACGACCTTGGCGTGGAGGGCGGCGCCGCGTGCCGGCCTCGCCTCAGCCGGCCACCGGAGCCGCTCGACGTTGAGGTCGCGGACGGCGCGCCCGGGATCACCGCGGAAGCCCGGGTAGTCGACCGGATCCTCGGCGAGGACGGTGACCCGGACACCACGCTGTACTGCCTCGGTCAGGGCCTGGTGAAGCTCCTCGTGCATCTCCAGGGCGAATGTCACGATGAGGATCTCGCGGCGTGCCTCGCTGATGAGCTGCAAGAGCACCTGCTCGGTCCGTCGCGCGTGAACCGTCTCGCTGGCGGGACCGCTCACCACCAGCTCTAGCTCGCTGTTCAGTCGAGCGAGGGCATGGGCGTGTGCCGCCGCGGCCACGGCAACCCCCACCGAGAGCCCGGTGACAGTTGGACAGGCACGCCACGCGGTGAGGAGGTGTTCGGCCGCCGCCGCGAACGACGTCGAGGGGATCAGGTAGGCGACCGGCGCTGCCTCGTCCGGTGTGGCGACCTCGGACAGTGCTCGGCCCAGCCGCTCGGCCTGCGCCGGGGGGAGACTGCGACCCGCTGCGGCTGCGCTCTCGAAGAGCTGCCGTGCCGGCCAAGAGGTGCTCTCACTCACGCGTTCAGCGCAGCCTCGGCCCGAGGATGGTCTGCAGCGCCGCGCCGTCGGTCGGGTCGAGCTGGACCAGCAGGCCGCGGTCGAGGAAGCGGTTGCCGTTCTCGCAGGTGGTCTCCGAGGCGAACAGACAGGCGTGACACGCCGCGGCGTGGAGGGTGTCCTCGGTGGCGAGAGGGACGTGCTCGGCGCACAAGGGGTCAGAGGAGCAGCGCTCGGCGTTCTGGAAGGCGGCGTCGAGGATCCGCTCCAGCTCGCGCGGTGCCGAGAGACGGGCGACGCCGCCCAGGGTGCCCTCACTGTCCGTCGCCGCGGTGTAGAGGAGGATCCCGACCTGGTCGGGATCGCGCTTCGCATAGATCCGCTCCCGGATGCTCGCCGAGGAGTACCCGCATTCCAGGGCGATCTCACGGACCAGAAGATGGGAGAGCGTGTGGAGGAGGACATACCGGTCTCCGGGCCACCGCTGCTCCGGATCGCCGTCGAGGTTGCGATTGGTGCGCCAGCGCGCGAAGGCCGCGCGCAGGGCCTCCAGGCGTTCGCTCTGCGCCGCGCGCTCCTCCCATGCACGGACGACCTCACCCCGCAGCACCAGGAAGATACCTTCGCCGTGGGTTGTGGCGGCAGGGACCCAGTCCACCCTGCCGCGGCTGATGGGAGCCCGGCGCCCGATCTCGGCCTGCCCCCATTCGGGCGCGTCGACGCGCGTGAAACCGATCATCGCCCTGGTCTCGCGAAGGCGCCCCACGCGTACCACCCTTTCGAGGAGATCCGCCCAGGGCGACGGCGCAGCCATGGTGTCCGCGGAGAAGTCCGGGTCATCGCGCGCGGAGTCGGGGTCGACAAGTACCTCGTACTCACGCGCCAGGAGGTCCACGGGCTCGGCGGGGAGCGCCTCCTCCTCCTGCCGCCGGTGTCGCTCCACCTCGGCCCAGATGTCCTCGAAGGGGTGTGCCTGGCGCAGCTCGCGCAGGTCGGGATGGTTCTGGAGCGCGTAGCGCAGGATGCCCTCGTCGGTGGCGTCGCGGAGGTGCCGCCAACTCCTCTCCACGGCTGCCTCCAGTTCGCCGGTGGCGCTCGGGATGTAGAGGGCGCTCTCGACCAGTCCAAACCACTGGTTGGAAGCCCCCAGGACCATCGCCCTGGTGGGCTCGGGGCACCCCTCCTCGAAGAGCATGAGATGGGGATGACGGCCCCGGCAGTCCGGCAGGAAGCCGCGCTCCGGCATGCGGTGGTGGCGCAGCGCGTCCCGCATCGTCCGGCGCGCACCGCAGCTGCAGCTCAGCGTGACCTGCGAACCCACACTCGATCCCGGGTCCTGCATCCGCAGCCGTCCCTCTGCGCCGCGCGCGCACGTGGTCCCGTTGTGCGTGTACTCCTGGTAGGGGAAGTCGTCCAGGTGCCCATCCCGGCAGACGATCACGAAACGCGCGGGGATAACGGTTGGCGGCTTCCTTGAGCGGGTGCCGGGTAGAAGGCTGGGACACTCGGGATGGACGAAGCGGGCCTCGTCGGGTCGGTGCCGGTTTCGGTTCTCCAAACGGAAGGGGCGGTCGCCGTCAGCGCTGAGTCCGGCCAGCAGGTTGCATCGCGTGCAGCGCATCCAGCGCGGGAAGGGCGCCACCGGGATGCCGACGCGGTCCGCCTCCGCGGTATCGCCGGTGGCGCCGACGTCCTTGAACGGCGGGGGGCGGAGATGCCGCACGTGCGACCCGACAAGCTGGCGCACGCGCTGGAGGAGGCGGGGCTCGGTGAGGTCGCGCACGTCGGCGTCCCGGTAGTCCCAGTACTCCAGGCCCTTGACGATGACGCTGAGATGCGGAAGGTCGACGAGGGCACCGATTCCGTCGGAGTAGAGGAGCGCGTTGGGGCGCAGGCTGCCGACCCGGACGGAGGCGCGAGGGTTCGGGCCGGCGAGGGTCACGTCGGCCCTCCGATGGGGTTGACCATGGGCGTGCCAATGATCCCCATCTCGTCCACGGGGAGCGCTTCGTCGCTCTCACCCCCCTCCTCGGCCTCGGGGCTGGGTGAGGGTGGAGCGAAGCTCCACACCGGCCGCTCGCGCACCTCGTCGGCCGCCACGTCGATGAGCAGGTTCACCTCCGGCTCCACCTCGCGCAGCGACCAGGGTGTTGACCATCTCTCCCACCTCCCCGGCCGGGTCTCGAGCAACGGAGCGCGGCCGCCGCCATCGGCGGTGTATGCGAGCGTCCCGCTCTCGAGCCCCCGTCGCCGGCGATCCCAATCATCGAGTAGCTCGCGGCAGCGACGCCGCAGGTCCTCCGCGGTGTCAGTGTCGGAGGTCACCTCATGGGCGCGGGAGCTGATCCACTCCACGGCTCGCGTCACGTCGGGGTCTGAGGCGCCCACCGCCTGGGCACCATCTTCGGGCTCCAGCTCGTGCCGGGCGTGGCGGATCGCGGACACCAGCACGCCGGTGAGGCCCCGGTCCAGGGCCCGGGCAGCGAAGGGAGTCGCGGAGAGCGCCTCGACTCGGGCATACGCGGTCCGATGGAAATGCGTGAAGGTCTCGAAGTGCGCGAGGTCCCGAGGCCGCGCCCAGTTGTACACGGTGACCACGAGGCCGGGCCGCTCGGGATCGCGGCCGATCCGACTCGTGGCCTGGATGTACTCGGCGGTGCCCTTGGGCTGCCCGGTCACCACCATGAGGCCGAGCCGGGGGACATCGACACCGACCTGGAGCATGCTGGTGGCCAGCACGACGTCCACGGGCTGGGCCTCGGGTGGGTGCACCAGCAGTGCGTCCAGGGCGGTGGTCGCCGCTCGCCGGCGCACCTCATCGTGAGTTGAGCGCTTCTCCCGGAGCAGGGCCAGCCGTCTCTCGCGCGCGGCGGTGGAGTCGATGTCGGGGTCGAACGAGATCTCCAGCGCACCCAGGGAACGGCCGATCTC
>PLTL01000223.1:4136-4934 GCA_003164475.1 Candidatus Dormiibacterota bacterium
ACCTGGCGCGAGAAGAACGTCTCTCCCGCATCGATGATCGGAGGCGGGAAGATGGCGAGGTCACGCGCGAAGATGCAGTGCACCTGCTCCTTGGCCCGGCGAACGGTGGCTGTCGAGGCGACGACCTTGGGGCGCACCCTCCGGCCGCCGACGCTCCACGACGCGAGGCGGTCGACGGCAGTCTCGTAGAGGGCGACCATGGTGCCGAGGGCTCCGGAAATGAGGTGCAACTCGTCCTGGACGATCAGGTCGGGTGGCCGCAGCGGCAGGCAGCGCTGCGGCTGCGTGGCTGGCCAGTCGCCGCGACGGGGATGGCCGCTGCGGCACTCGGTGTGGCCGGTGAGGTCGTCGTGCCGGTACCCATGGCGCTCGCACACGCTGGCGGCAAGGCCGAAGAGCAGTCCCGTGTACCCGCGCAGGGGCAGCTGTGCGAACTTGTCGACGGTCCCGATGACGAGGCTGGGGCACAGGCGGAAGATCTCCTCGTCGACGGTGACGACCGGCAGCCCCTCTTGCCAGCGCGCGGACTGGCGGCGGGAGAAGGGACAGTCGCCGTCGGGATCGCCGCACCAGAGCAGGGTGCGTCGGCGAGCGTCGTCACACTCCACATCCTGCCCCGGCATCAGCTCACGCGTGCACCACGGGCAGCGGAGTAGCTGGACGGGGTTGTTGGTCGGCGCGTCGGCATAGTGGCCCCTCAGGGCGGTGATCGCCTCCCGGGCGTCCTCGTACCAGTTGGGGGTGACGTGAGCTCCCACCCAGAGGCCGATCCGGAAGGGCACGTCGCCCCAGGGGTTG
>PLTL01000249.1 GCA_003164475.1 Candidatus Dormiibacterota bacterium
TCCTCGACCAGGGTGTCGGTCGAGACCACCGCCAGCGCCCCTGCGGAGACGCGCCAAGCTGCCGCATCGTCGCCCACCCCCACCACCACCGCATCGGAGCGGACAGTTCGGGACAGTTCCATCAGAACGTCCAGAACGGCCGTCTCCCCCCGCGCAGAGATGGGGTCGTCCCCGTCCCAGCTGGCGCTCCGGAGCGCGATCGCGGCTCCGCGGACCGGCGCCCCCGTCAGCTCGACACCACCGCGGTCGGCGCCAGCCTGCCTCCCCCAGGAGCGCTGGGTACCGGACCGCTCTCGGGGTGGTACGCCGCCAGACCCGCCAGGTGAGCTACGCGCCCACCCCCACCGCGAACTGCTGTCGAGATCAGCGGGGGGACCTCGCGGATGGGGCTGGCGCCATCATGCAAGAGGTGGAGCCCACGGTCACGCAGCCGAGCGCTGGGCGCGAGACCGGTCGCGGACCGCTCCGGTCCAAACAGGCGTGGAACATTCGGTCAATTCTATTCACGATCTCCGCAGGCACCGTCCCCCGACACCTCTCGGGGAAGCCGCGCCTGGAGGGCGGTGGTGACCTCGTAGTTGACCGTCCCCAGCCGGTCCGCCACCTCCTCGGCACTGAGCCGGGCCCCTCCGTCCGACCCGATCAAGGTGGCGACATCACCCGCCACCACCTCGGGCAGCTCACCCACGTCCACGGTGCTGAGGTCCATGGACACCGCCCCGACCAGGGGCCGCTCCCGGCCCCGGATGAGGACACCTCCCCAGTTCCGGGGCGAGCGCCGGAACCCGTCCCCGTAGCCCACCGTGATGGTCGCGACCCTCATCCGCCGCGGCGCCCGGAAGCCCTCTCCGTAGCCCACCGCTGTACCTGGCGCGATGGTGCGCACCTGGGCCACGGTGGCACGGAGGCTGAGGATCGGCTCCCGCTGCCTCCCGTCCGGTGTGCGCAGGCCCAGGAGCTCGATCCCGGAGCGGACCAGGTCCAGACGCGACTCCGGCACCGTGCGCCAGGCGGCGCTGTTGGCGGCGTGGCGCACTCGGAACCGGTGCCCGGCGGCTTCGGCGGCGGCTAGCGCCGACTCGAAGCGGTCCAGCTGCTCCAGGGTCACGGCACGGTCCTCCCCCTTGCGGAAGTGGGTGAAGCAGCCCTCCAGATCGACGTGGCTGAAATCGGCGGCGCGCCGAACGAAGTCCGCCAGGGTCTCCGGAGCCAGCCCCAGCCGGCTCATCCCGGTGTCCACCTTGACGTGGGCGGTGGCCAACCTCCCCTGGTGCTGACCGGCCCGGTCCAGCGCGTCCAGGAACTGGGGGTCGAAGACCGTTATCGCCAACCGGGCGCTCACGGCTGCCGCCACCTGGTCCGGCGGCGTGTAGCCCAGGACCACGATCGGGGCATTGATTCCTGCTTGGCGCAGCTCCAGCGCCTCTCCGACGGTGGCCGTGGCCAGCCGGCTGGCCCCACTCTGGAGAGCCGTCCTGGCCACCGGCACAGCCCCGTGGCCGTAGGCGTTGGCTTTGACCACTGCCATGAGGGGGACCCCACCGAGTTCCTGCACCACCGCGGCCACGTTCCGTCCCAGGGCTCCCAGGTCCAGCTCGATCCAGGTCGGGCGCCGGGCCGACCTCATGGCCGTGGGGGAGCCGCTGGCCGTCTCGGTCACGGCCGTTCCGCTCTGGCGGCGGTCGCCTCCTGCTGCCGCCGCACGGCCTCCTGGACCTCGACCAGGGCGCCCGCGACCTCACTGGCCAGGATCCCCGCGCGGCCGCGGAGGAAACCCAGCCGGGTCCCCGCCTCGCCGTGGAGAAAGACTCCGGTCCGCGCCGCCTGATAGGGTTCCAACCCCTGGGCCAACAGCGACCCGATCAGCCCTGCGAGAACGTCGCCAGTGCCGCCGGTCGCCAGGACGGAGGTGTGGTGATCGTCGGTCCAGGTCCTCCCATCGGGTGCCGCCACCACCGTCCCAGCTCCCTTCAGGACCAGCACCACCCCCATCTGCTCGGCCATCCGCGCGCTGAAGCCTTGACGATCGGACTCGACCTCGGACAGCTCCATCCCGGCCAGCCGAGCCGCTTCCAGGGGATGGGGGGTCAGCACGCTGCCCCGCGGGATTCGGCGACGAACCTCCGGCCAGGCCGAGCAGACATTGAGCGCGTCAGCATCCAGCACCAGGCTCCAAGCGGCAGCGCCGGCAGCCGCAAACAGCCCCTCCAGCAGGCCCGCCACGGGGCCATCCTGGCCCAGCCCAGGTCCGCAGACCACCGCCTGGGCGGACCGCAGCGCAAGCTGTGCCTGACCCAGGGCCTCCGGCCCCAGTGCCGAGCCCGAGGCTGCAACCGGCACCCGGATCACCTCCGGGGGCAGCGNNGCCGGTCTCGGGCCCGGCGACCAGCGCCTTGACCTTGCCCGCTCCCCCTCGGAGAGCTCCCAGGCTGCAGAGCACGGCGGCCCCAGGGAAGGCGGGGCTGCCGGCCACCACCACCACCGTGCCGAATGTGCCCTTGTGGCCGTCGCTGGGACGGGATGGCAGCTCCAGGTCCTCGGGCAACCTTCCCCACAGCCACCGGCTCTGGGGCCCCCGCCCCGAGAGCGCGGCGACGGCGATCCCCAGGCCGGCGTCGTGGGTGAGGGCGATCGCCAGCCCCTCCACCGGCTCGCCGCCGACCAGGGCCCGGGGCGCCCCCCCCGGGAGCCTCACCACAGCGATCCGGCTGTAGAGGGGAATCGGCCAACCCATGGAGCCGAACACCTTGCGAACCGCCTCCTTGGCCGCCCAGCGGGCGGCCAGCCGCTCGGGACGCCCGCGGCAGTACTCAACCTCGCCGGCCGTGAAGTACTTGACCGCGAACTCGGGGTGGCGCCGAAGCAGCGCTCGGACTCGCTCCACCGAGCTCACGTCAACCCCAACCGCCAGGGGTGGGTTCACGCCCGAGCCGGCCGCAGGGGTCACTCGACGGTGACGGACTTGGCCAG
>PLTL01000085.1 GCA_003164475.1 Candidatus Dormiibacterota bacterium
CCAGGGCGGCCCCGGCTCGTGCGACGGGGAGCGGGCGGGGTGCTCTCGTGGGTGGGCACGCCGGTACTCTACGGTGTCTCTGAGACGAAACCAGTCGCGTTAGCCGGCCATGGCGGGCTCCAAGGTGACGTGATGGCCGAGCCGCTCGAGCTGGTCAACCAGGCGGTCGCGGAAGACGTCGGCGTCGCGACGGCGCTCGAAGTAGTCGCCGCCGAGGTCGCTTTAGTCGGTAGCACTGAGTCTCATGTGGGCCATAGACATAGACGCCCCGTTGACCGAAATAGTCGAGGGGAGGCCCCGGCAGTTCAGGCCGCTTGATCAGCTCGGGTGCTGAGCCGGGAACTAACCGCCTACTTGCGACGCGGTCGCCGCGGCCAGATGTTGGTCTCCTCGCAGACCTCCTGGAGCACCTGGGCGAGGCGCTCACGCTCGAGCTCGGCAACGCGCGGGCGTAGGGCGGCGAGAGCGGTGTTCGCGAGGATCACGTAGCGTTGACGCACGGGGTGCGTGCGGCGACCGCCAGCGGTACGGGGGATGTCGGCGGTCCTCTCGATGGGCATCGGGCCGAGGTCGGGTGCGGGTCGTGGCGGGAGGACGGCCACAGCCTGCACCTGAGCGACCGCCTGCTGAGCGCGCTGCGGCGCGGGCAGGGTGGGGTCGGCGGCCCTTGCCGCCGCGAGGGTCTGGGCGGTCTGCTGGCGATCGAGACCGTAGACGACCTCGACGAGCGCCCCCGCCAGCTCTGGGTCCCGGGTGCCTTGCCCAATGACAACGGCCTGCTCCTGGGTGATGCGGCCGTCGTCTACGGCGCTGCGGACGGCGTCATGGCGCGCGATGCCGGCTAGCCCGATGACGGTGTTCACGCTTATGCCCATACGGCGGGCCACTTCCTCGTAGGTCCAGCCCGTTCGCTCGCGGAGGCGGCCCAGGGCAGCAGCTCGCTCACCCGGTTTGAGGTCGAGGCGGTTGATGTTCTCGATCAGGCCGAGGAGGAGAGCGTTGGCTTCGGGCTGGTCGCGTTCGAGGAGGGTGACGAGGGCGGGGATCCGCCCGAAGCGCACGGGGTCCTCCTGCTCCAGCTCGAGGTAAGCGCGCCAGCGTCGCTCACCGGCGATGAGGCGGTAGCGCTCCTCCACGTCGTCGAGTTGCCAGAGATTGATGTGCTGGAGGAGGCCCTCTTGCCGAATGCTCCCCACCAGGTCGCGGAAGCTCTCACCCACGACATCGATGTGGCGATTGTCGGGATTGGGGCTGATGGCGTGAATCGGGACCAGGCGGTTCTCGGTCTCCCCCACCCCGCGGAGAATCTCGCGCTGGGGGAGGGGGCGAAAGACGCCGTCGGTGACCGCGGCGCGGCGCTCGCGGCGAGTGGGGGACTGGGTGGGCATTAGCTCTGACCTCTGGTATGGGGCCCGTTCAGCGTGTGGGGACGGGGGTGGCCGGAATCTCGGCGGCGAGGATGGCCGCCGCGAGGTGCCGGTAGGCGCGGGCCCCGGCGCCATTGGGTGCGTAGTCGAGGATGCTCATCCCAGCAGCCCTGGCCTTGGGGAAGTCGGCGTGCCGCATGATCGGCTCCGTGAGGGGTAGGTGGGGCATTCGGGCCTTGATCTGCTCGATGGTCTCGAGGTGGTTTCGCCAGTTCCTGTCGACGAGGACAGGGATGACCGCGATCGGCTCCAGGTTCGGGTTGGCCCCGCGAAGCTCGTCCATGCGGCCGAGCAGGAGCTGCATGCCGATCAGCGAATCCAGCTCGGGGATGAAGGGGATGATCACACCCGAGGTCGCGGCGATGAGGGCGTTGACGGTGAGGAAGCCGCGAACGGGGGGCGTGTCGAAGAGGCAGAAGTCGTAGCGGCCCCGGATGGGGTCCAGGGCTCGGTGCAGTTGCCGGACCCAGCCGATGTGCCCGGCCTCCATCTGTCCCTCCGCGCGCATCAGGAGCTCGTCGCTCGGGACGAGGTCGATCCCGTCCGCGGTCTCGTGGATGACGTCGCGTATGGGATCGTGGTTGACGAGGACCTCGTAAACAGAGCGACGGTGCTCGCCCACGGAGAGCCCGAGCCGGCTGGTCAGATTGGCCTGGGGATCGAGGTCGACGACCAGGACCCGCTGGCCCTCGCGCTGGAGGGCAACTCCGAGATTGTGGACAGTCGTGGTCTTCGCGACCCCACCCTTCTGGTTGGTCACCGCGATGGCCCTCACGGCCGTGCACCAGCGCCTTGGACAGGGCTGTGCCACGGTGCCGGCGGTGCGCCGGCCTCTGCGAAGTCGGCAGTCACCACGCGGCTGTGTAACCTTGCCAAGGTTACGCTGGCGTGTGTATCGCTGAGGCAGTTCATCGCACCCCCGCCTCCTGCAGCTGCCGTCGGATGGCCGGAACTGAAAGGGTGCCTCTGTGGGCGGCGGCCCATCGCACCCGTTCGACGTCCGCGGGCGAGAAGAGGTTGGTCTTGCGGTTGCGATGCTTGGCGGGCGTGACGATGCCGGCGCGGACCAGGAAGCTGAGATAGGACTCGCTGACGCCGGCCAACTCGAGGACATCCGCCGAGAGGTAGGCGATGGCGGTGGGGCTGTCCATGCGATCCCTCGTGGTGAAACGTGGAGTGGGGCGTGGGGGCGCTCTGCGTGTCCAGACCGTCGGCAGCATCCTAGCGTGCCGCGGCGCACAGGGCAACCCCCTGGGGCGGCCGTGTGGGCGTCCCATGCCGGTGGTCATGGCGATCGGAGCCAGTTAGCGCAGGCCGATCTTGGGGGGCTAGGCTGACCACCGATGGTGGATTGTGGTGGCCATCAGCACCGAGGCCTTCAGCCAGCTTCTGGAGAGCCCAGTTGCACCGACCGGTTGAAACGTGCCCCTGTTAGGCGGCTCCGGCGAGCCGACTCCGGCGCCTCGCCAGCTTGTTCGGCAGCCAGCGGTCGGATCGTTCCACCTGCAGCCAGTACTCACCCCGCCTTTCGCCCGCCTTCACGGTGATCCCGAGATACTCCGGGTGGGTGGTGCAGATGCCGGTNNCGCGTCCCCTCGTCGTCTCCCTCCTGGCTCTCCAAGAGTAGGAACAGGCGACGCTCGTAGCCGGACTGAAGGCGACGCTTGTAGCCGTCCCAATCGAAGTCGGAGTACTGGCCGGCGTTGAGCTGGGCGAGAAGCCACGGGGAGAGCGAGACGGTGATCGTCGCTGGGGAAGTGGCTGGTCCATGCTCGGCCTGCCTCTCCTCGATGATCGTCACCTCCTCGAAGATGCCGAAGTGCTTGGTCACGTGCCGGCGACTCTCCGCATCCCAGACGCGCCCGGTGATCATCACGCCCTTGATGCGGCGGAGGCTGTCCTTGATGTCTCCGCCAAGCTTCCCCTTCCAGGACCGCCCGAAGCTGCGGGCGCACTCGCGCAGGCTGAAGGAGACGGTTGGGTAGTCGCGCTGCCACTGGCCCATGATCCACGCGACCATGTCCATTTCCATGACCCCGAGGGCGCCCATGGTGAAGTTGAGCGTCGTGTTGCCCACGAGATCCTGCCTTTCCACCTGGCCGAGCAACTCCGCACGGGGGGGACGCAACTCGAAGATGCCCTTGCGGCTGAGGTTGTTCTCGAAGCGTCCGAGCCCCCTCAGGCGGCCTCTGGGCGGGGCCACAACCTCGATCTCGAATTGATTGGGGTTGGCGTCGACGTCGCTGGCCTCGTCCCCTGCCTGTGCCCGCATCCGGTCAGCGAACGCACGCCACGGGCGAACCGGTGTTCCACGAACCTCACAGGAGCCAGAGGGCTCGACATCCCCGCCGGGCTCGTGCTCGGCGAGAACACTGGGAGCGATCAGGTCGCCGACCAAGTCAGCCACTGGGTGCCACCTCCGGTGCTAGAACTTAGTGTGAGGAACGTGGGGGAAGCCGGTGCTGGATGCGTGAGGGACGTCGCTGGCCGCAGATTAGGGGCTCAGCCGGCGGAGGTCAAGCGGGGGCGGCCGGCGATTCATACGTCTAGGGTCCCGACCTCGGCGGGGTGGACGCGGCCTCCCGACATTTGGGATGCGTACGTCTAGGGTCCCAGAGGGAGCGATGGGCGGAGCGTCATAAGTTATACGGTCAGGGTCCCAGGGAGCGCATGGGCGAGCGGCAGGGTCACCCGCCGTGCCAGGTACTGGGGTCGTTTCGCGGTGGATCCGTACGTTGAAGGTCCCATGGATGGCGGAAGGGGCCGCCGTACGTCCGCTGCTGGATCTGGATATGGGTGGCGGTGTAGCGATAAGCGCGCTCGGCCGGTCGGGCGAGAGAGGGCTGCGCGGGACCGGAGATGTATGGATCGGCTCCCTGGCTGGTGCGGGGCCTCGGGGAGCGAGCGCCAGTTGGGACCCTAGGTGTATGGGGCGGGCGTGGAGGACCCATACACGCCCCGCCGATGGAGTTCCACGGCGAAGGCGGGGCCTGGAGAGTGCCCTGAGCGGGACCCCAAACGTACGAGCCGAGCACGCCTCCCCAGAGTGGGGGTTGGGCCTTGGCAGATCGAGACGTAGGGGAGAGCCGGGCCTGCCGGGACCCGACCGGCCGGGTACGTATTGGGTCCCATGCGCCCGCGGAACCCGGCGGCGGGAAGTCCCCGAGGGGACGATGGGTGGGCGGGAGCCCGTGCAGATGACGTCGGGGGCGGGGGACCGAGCGCGGTTGGGCGGGACCGCAAATGTACCCAGGCAGCGCCGCGACGGTCCCCTCCCCTCTCCCACTAGGCGCTGGCAGCGGGGGACGTACATCCAGGGTCCCGCGAGGATCGTCCGAGAAGGGTGCGACGGCCTACGCATTGAGGGGGTCGTGGAGGGGGGCGGATCAGGGAGGCTGGACCCGGAGCGTACGAAGCCTGCCGGAGGCTCTCCGTGATGGCGGTTGGGACCCAAAGTGTACGGAGAGCCCAAGAGCGGGTCGTGGTTCTTCCGGTGCAGAAAGAGTCCTGTCTGAGTCTGTTCTCGAGTCTCTGTTAGGAATGGGTTGTACGCGGAGGGTCCCTGTGGGAGGCTCCGTGGGTCCCGGATCCATCCGGCAGCAGTCCCGCCTGGGAACGCCCACGGTCCCACTGGCCGTACGTGCGGGGTCCCGGCCGGGCGGGCTCCTCCTCCGGCACCGTTCAGCTCGGGCCGCCCCTTACCAGCACGTTACAACAGGGGACCGAAGACTTGACCCAGTGGGCGGTAGCGTCCGTCCCACCGGGGATCCCAGGCGGCGTCCCACCACATGCCCTGCGTTCCGAGGATGCCCCCGAACCGAGCATGGGCGGGCAGCAGAGGGACACCCGCAAACGGCCCAGTCATGTCGTAGCAGGGGCCGGCCGGGTCGACGTCACAGGCGTGCTCGAGGTCAATGACGAAGGGGGCCCTGCCGACGAGGACTACGTTCTCCCAGTGCAGGTCGCGGTGGCAGACGCCCTCGGCGTGGAGCCGCTGGAGAAGGTTGATCAGAAGAGGGCGTAGGGCCACGACGTCGGCCGGCTCGGCCCCAGCGACCCAATTCGGCAGCGGGAGACCGCGCCCCATGACCACGCCGCCATCGACCCACCCGAGCACCTCGGGGACGACACCGGCATCAGAGAGTCGGGGAAGATACTTGCGGGCCTGAGCCTCCCCACGGCCGCCAAACATCTGTGTGAAAACTTCAGGAGGCATGTGTAATCGCGCTCCTCGTCCTCCTCGCTCTGGTTGGGTTGGTGGCGCGGCTGCTAGTCGGTCCCAGCGGCATCCTTCGGCACTAGAGGCACGCTCCGGAGCTGAGGGGCTCCTCCTCCACGAAGCCGGAGCAGAGGGCACGGGACGCCGCCGTCAGCCCGCCGC
>PLTL01000091.1 GCA_003164475.1 Candidatus Dormiibacterota bacterium
CACCTATTGGCGCAAGCTCTAAGGGTCTTCGACCCCTTACTGATCGGCTCGAAGACATACTCGATGAGCAACGGCCACCAGTTCAGCGGGTTGTCCCAGCTAGCGAAATCATCGGTGCGAATGATTTCGGCGTTGAGTTGCTTGGCTAGAGCCTCCGCCAGGGTAGACTTCCCTGACCCTCCATGTCCATCGATGGCCAAGACCTTGATTGGCATTTCCCGTTGTGGCCAACTCTGTGGATTCATAAGGTCTATTGGCGGGTTGGCATCGTGCATAGGCGTATTCCAACTGTGAAGGGGCGCCAAAGTCAGTAGAAACGGCCACGAATTGTCAGTAGGATCGGCCAATACTGACACTTCGGATTTCTCTTGCCTGAGCTCAACATTCCGCTTTGTACGCCTCCACACACAAGCGTTCGCTGACACTTTGGTGACCGATTTCACTGACACTTTTCGTGGCCGCTGATCTTGACAGCTTCACGCCCCTTCACACTAGACATGCCAAGCTAACAACTACTTGCCACGATGGCAAGTCTTGAGCCGGAGCCCCCGGGCCGGGTGTGAAGGGGAACTCTGCTCCCGTGAACGGGTAGGCGGAGCGGGGCTCGGAGACTACTCTCCGGTGAAGTCGCGGATGAAGAGGCGCCCGATCGCAGCCAACACATTCAACACACCTGGCCAGGTGACCGCGTCATGCTGGTCCTCGTCCCCGACCTCGTCCGCAGACGCGGGGCCAGGTGGGAGAGGTTGGGCGGGATCGGAGGGCGCCCGAAGACTGGCTGGGTCGGAGTTCGCCACGGTGTCGATGAGACCTGCCTCGGGTGCCGTTGATACCAGGTGCACCGGGTCCCACCAAGTTGGCAGCTGACCAGGCTGGGGCATCCCCTCGGCGATGGATGAAGCGCCAAGGGGCAGTGAGGCAGCGACGGGGAACTGTGGCTCTGGAGCCTCCTGGCCATCGCTCTCGTCGGCGTCTTCCTCATAGGCCTGTTCGTCCGACGCATGCCCTTCCTCGTCCGGCTGACCCGAACCGCCGTCACTCATGATGGCGCGGTCTCGCGGATCCACGCCATACCGCGTGATCGCGGCGAAAGCGCGCAGGACGACGAGCAAAGCCACCACGCGGATGAGGACGACAAAGATACGGACGCCTATGGACGCGGACGCCTATCACGATGATCTGGGTGACCTGATCGGACCTCGTGGCGGCAGCAAGCATGCCTTTGTCAGGTTAGCATGAGGCGGTCAACCCCACCAATGTGGGCCAGGACGTGCCGTTGGACGAACGGGTTCAGGCCAGGGCGACGCCTGCGTTCGCGCGCACCAGGGTGAGTGACAAGACCCTGCGCTGGCCCAGTGTTGGCGAATGTCGTTGGAGGCGATCCAGGACCAGGTTCGTTTCGCTTAGACCGGCACCGGACGTGGGAGCGGGGGCCAGCGCCGACGGTGAGGCGGAGGCGATGTCTCGAGCGGAGCCGGCGCCCGACGCCGGGGCGGAGTCGGACAGGAACGCGGGGGTCGCGCAGCCGGATGCGGGGGACGCGGACGCGCCGGTGGACGACGCGGACGAGCAGGCGGAGGACCTGGACGCGCAAGTCGGGGCCAGCTGATCCGTCGCTCGACTCTCGGCCGCGGTCCTCAGCTCGGCCCTCTGGGTTGGCTACTCGCGCGGGACCCCACTTTGGTCCGCGGACGAAGCCGCCGCCGCACAACGCGCTCACCGCGTAGACGACTGGCTTCACGCCCGGTTGGTCGTTAGCTCTCCGGACGCGGAGGTGGCGCGGTGGTCGAGGGCCCCACCCGCGGATTCCCCGGCGGGGGACACCCCTTCGCCGTCGACGATGACAGCTCCTTCGGCCCCCGCCGTGCCGCCGAGGAACGGCCGCAGCTTCTCGTGGAGCTCCTCCAGGCTCGCGACCTCGAAGGCCTCCAGGGCCAGGGCGGTGAGCCGATACCGGTTGGGCCGACGGCCCTCGCTGTCCCGGACCGCGGTGAGAAAGCCGGCGTCAACGAGGCGGCCGAGGAGAGACTCGCAGTCCTCGCCACGCAGCTTCTCGAGCTGGCGTCGGGTGGCCTCCCGATGCCAGCCGACGTAGCCGAGGAGGGTGACGGCCTCGGGGGAGAGGGCGGCCCGGCGGCGATCGCTCAGGAGGCTGCCCAGCACCTGGAGCGCCGGCATCGCCGCATGCAGCGGTCCGAGACGGACCTCGACCGAGTCCTCGGTCATCGAGATCCCGCAGGCGGCGAGGCGGGGCGCGACCAGGGACAGCTGCTCGCGGACGGCGGTGGCGTGGATGCCGAGGGCTCCGGCCAGGTCGGTGATCGTGATCCGACCGCCGGAGGCCCAGAGGCAGGCGGCGAGGCGGACCAGGTGGACCTCGAGGCCCGCACCCGCAGTGCAGCGTCGACCATCCAGCGCCGGCTCGCCGCCATCGGCCAGGTCCACCAGCTGGCCGGCCACGTACCGCCGCCCACCGCCGACTGGGAAGTCCGTCAGGTGATCCAGGGGATCCGCCGCAGCCTGGGCACTGCTCCCGCCCAGAAAGAGGCCGTGCTCACCCCTACACTCCGGCGCCTGGTCGCGAGCTGCGACCCCAAGACCCGCGTCGGCGCCCGCGACCGGGCGCTCCTCCTGCTTGGCTTCGGCGCGGCGCTCCGCCGCAGTGAGCTGGTGGCGCTGGACACAGACGACGTCACCGTGACCGACGAGGGGCTGCGGATCCGCATCCGCCGCAGCAAGACCGACCCCGAGGCCCACGGCGACGAGGTCGGCGTCGTCAAGGGCCAGCACCCGGACATCGACCCGGTGCGGGCGCTCCAGAACTGGCTCCACCTCGGTGGCATCACCGCCGGGCCCCTCTTCCGCCCCGTCACCCGCGCCGACACCGTGCGCCGGGGGCGTCTCAGCGGTCAGACCGTCGCCCTCATCGTCCAGCGCACGGCGCAGCGCGCCGGCCTACCGGCCCCCGAGGCCTTCGCCGGCCATTCCCTCCGCTCCGGGTGCGCCACCCAGGCGGCCGTGGAGGGGGCGCCGGAGCGAGCCATCATGCGCCAGGGCCGCTGGCGCAGCTCCGCCCCCGTGCGGCGCTACATCCGGACCGGGGACCTCTGGCAGGAGAACGCCTCCGCCTGGCTGGGGCTGTAACGCGAGGAAGGCAGGTTCTCGCGCTCACACTCGGGGGCAGCGAGGGTCGGCGGCATCAAGCCGCTCCTCGGCCGAGGCGGTGTAGGACAGACCGCGGTCTGACCGCTCTCCCAGCTGTCGAAGAGCCCCCCTCGCCCTTGATCAGGTCACA
>PLTL01000139.1 GCA_003164475.1 Candidatus Dormiibacterota bacterium
GCCTGCACCAGCCGCTCGCTGGTGGTGTCGAGGGCCGCCGTCGCCTCGTCAAATTTACAACCGACGCTCAGATGCGGACCAGAATCCTAGACGGTTGTACCCACACCGCCGTAGAGTGGGGCCATGTCCGACGACACCTACACCTTCGATACCATGGCCGCCGCGGTGGTGGAGCGCGGCCTCCCCGCCCCGGGGAAGCGGGCCACCGACGGCTGGGTCCGGATGGGGTTGATCGACCAGCCGCATCGGCCCGGTCTCGGAAGGGCGGGCGGGCGTGAACCGAGGCGATGGCCCGCCACCCAGGCGGCGCTCTTCCTGGCCTTGCACCAGGGACGGGTGCACGTCCCGAGAACCCGTCTCCGTGAACTCGTCAACCTTCCCCTGTACGTCTGGATCCGCGAGGGCGACGGGATTATCCCCATGCGCCAGGTCCGCCGCGCCCTCACCACCTGGTTCGAGATCCCCCGGCACAACTCCCGATCGGCCGTGCGCGCGGCAGTCGCCACCTACGTCGAGAACTTCCGAACGCTCGGGTCATCGCGAGCCGACCGCCGCGCCCTGGTGGAGGCGATGGTCCTGGCGCGTGAGCGCCAGTTGAGAACCGGACGGTACGACGCCGAACTGCTGCGGCCGCACCTCGAGGCTGTCTTTGGCGAGCAGGTGCTCGGCCCCGACACCCTCCCCTTCGGCGTCGACGTGTACCTCGACTGGCTCGCCCGGCTGGATCAGGTGGAGGCCCGCCTGAAGGCGGCGTCATACACAGACGAGCAGTTGACCTCCGCCCGTGAAGCCTGCCGGGTCGCACTCCAGCACAACCGAGAGGAATGGCCGAAGCTCGCCCTTCGCACCGACATCGGAGCCCTCTTCAAGCAACCGAGCACCTCAACCGAGATGCGGCAGGCGGGACAGATCATCGTCGCCGTACTAGGGGCGATGTTCGAAGCCGGCAGCCCAACTGGACGCCCCTCCCGTCCAACGTCACCCACGGTCGATGCTCCTGGGCGGGCTATCCCCAGCACCCCCCCGGCCATGCTGGAGATGTGGAGCAAGTGCCTGCGGGGTCACACGCTGCTCGAGCAACTGCGACGGCTGATCGCCCAACTTTCCGTCGGAGAGAGTCAGCCCCCGTTGATCCGCGTGCGGCAGCACATAGACCTCGAAGCCTCGGAGCTGGTGGCCATCGTGGAGGATCTTCCGATCATCCCCGAGGAGGCCCCCCTCCTCTCCGCCGAGGTGGCCTACAACCTGCGGAGCGCCCTCAATTACCTCGTGGGCGAGCTGGCGCGGATCGACACCCGTAGCGATCCCGAGGCCGACAAGCGTCAGGCCTTCCCGATCGTCACCGCTCCTGCCCAGTGGCCGGCCGACACCGTGCAGAACCGCGACCTGCGTGGACTCAGCAAGCGGCACCGGGCGATGATCGAGCGCCTCCAGCCCTTCCATCCTCGGGGCGACCGCCTCGGCAAGCCCCATCCGCTCGCGGTCCTCCAGGCGCTCACCAACGACGACAAGTACCGGCGTCGGTCACGCCTCTACCAGCGGCTCGCCTACATTGGGCCGCTGGTCGGTGTTGAACGCCCCGGATACCACTGCCGTGTTGACCTCGCGAAGCTGGAGGCGATCCCCCAGGAGCAGTGGGAGGCGATGCTCTTCCGGGAGCTCGAAGCCGGTGCCGAGCTCTTCCGCCTCCCTCTCATCATCGACGGGGCGTCCCCCGAGTTCAGCGTCGACATCGAAGCGCTCACCTACGTGGCGATGGGCGCGGGTGTCTCCCTCGTGCAGAGCCTGAGTGGCATCGCCGCGATGGTCGCCGCGATCCTCCGGGACTTCCAGCCAGAGTTCGACGCACCACGGGCGCGCGCCGCCTGGAAAGAGCGCGGCAGCAACGTCGAGCATCTCCCGTCCCCGCCCGTCGCGCGACTCGGGGCAGCCTGACCACCTCCCTCCCTGATGGCTCGGCAATCAGCCAGGCGCGGGCGACCCAGATTCGCCCTCGGGGCGGACCACTGAGGTGATCTCGTCGGCAATCTGCTCGATCGTGTAGTCCGCAGTCCGGAGAGCGACCTTGTCCGCGAGCGAGGGACTGTTCGCTATGACCTCGTCTTTCGAGATGCCGTGCCACAGGGGCAGGAGGATCTGCTTCCCTGACACCGCTCTAGTAACGAGGCCGTCTAGCTCGTATTGAGGCCATCCCTTTGCAAAGAACGGCTTAGACAGCACTACGATCCCGAACCGGCTCCGCGCGATTCCGGCGTCGATCTTTCGTCGCAGACTGTCGCCGATGCGGAGTTCGAACTCGTCGTACCACACGGTGAGGCCGTGCGCTCTTAGGGCGTTCGCCAAGGGACGCACTAAATCGCCCTTGTCCTCAGTTGCATGCGAGATGAACACGTCGAATTCACGATGGAGGTCTGCGACATCACCGTCAGCTCCTTCCGCAAGGTTGCTCGCGATGGCGCGGAGTTGCGGTGCGCTCTGTCGGATGGGCGGAAGGGGACGGAGCGCGGTGGCCGGGATCACCCGGAAGGACGCTCGCGTGGTGCCTCGCAGGCCCTGCATGTCTACCGCGACATGCCAAGTGCCGCTGGAAGGGATCACGAGGCGCACTGGGGATTGCTGGGCAAGCCCGCCAACGTAGCGGTGGGCTCTGCCGCTGCGGTAGTTCTGGAAGTTGCCGCTGTCGAGCAGGCGAACGTTCGCAGCGCTGCCGCTCAGTGTCACTTCAACGACATCCCCTGCCTGCCGACTGCCGAGATCGCTATGGACGAAGTTCACGACGCTACAGCTCCACCCGAGTCCGCCAACTCGGAAGCTCCAAAGGCTGTCTCTTCGCGCCCGGGGATCTCCTCTTGGTACCCGTTTTGGAGGGACATCTGCTCGGCCGCGCTGAGACTGGCTTGTATCACCGCCCGCATCGCCTCGACGGTGGGGTATCCAGCTGCCCGGAGCGCTTTCGCGGTGACCCGGTAGATGTTGGGGCTGCCCACCCCAAAGTCCGAGCGGACCTTGGCGAGAAGCCCGCGCTTCACCATCCGGTCGAGAAGGGAGGCGGAGTCCTCCTGCCGGAAGTGCTCGATCAGGGCACGGGTCATCTGGCCGAAGTAGGCAACCAGCCCGAGGATCTGGACCTGCTCGGGGGAAGGCTGCGCGTCCTCCTCGGTGACGGTGAGCGCCTTGACCACCTCGCTCGGCGCACCTGTGAGGGGCCAGAGCCGGACGGTCCCGCCGTCCTCGGTGAGCGAGAAGCCGACCCCGTGCAGCCGCTCTCCTACCCGATCGAGGTTCTCCCGCACCGCGGGGATGGCGAGATCGAGCGCTGATGCGAGCTCACCCAGGCTGACCTCCCGCGTCATCAGGAGCCCCGCGGAGAGTGCGGCGACCAGGTCGCCGCCCGGGCGCGTGGGGACCGGCGCGGGGATGAGCGCTGCCGCCGGCGCCTCCAGGCCCAGGGAGGCTCGCAGCCGCGCGTACGTGCGGATGGATGGCACCCGGGCCCCCTGTTCCACCTTGTTGATCACGGTCCGGGAGACGTGGCTCACCTCGGCGAGCTGCACCTGGCTCAGGCCGAGCAGCTTGCGCCGCTGCCGGATCTCGACAGCGACGCCTGTGAAGCGCAGCGATCTTGACGGTGGGAGCGCAAGCCAGTTGTCACTATTGCCAACAGGAGGAGGTGCTAGCTTCCAGCGCGAGCGTGAGATGGGCATCAATGCCTCGGTGGCTCTACGATGGAGTCCCCCCCTCTCGGCGCTGGGGTGACCGCGGTGGTCGTCCCAGCGCCACTCCCCACGCGGCACAGCGTCGGCTCTGGCCACGGGGTGCAGGGTGGTCAACCTCGAAGAGTTACGCCGGGATCGCGCTGAGGTCGTGGAGGCCCTCCAGGTCTCCCAGCGCACAGCGCCTTCCATCAGGAGGCGGACGCAGGGGCGGCCAAGCTGGCGCTGACCTCGGTCCCCGCCAGAGGGGCCCCACCCGCGGGTTCCCCGGCGGGGGACATCCCTTCGCCGTCGACGGTGACAGCTCCATCGGCCCCAGCGGTGCCGCCGAGGAACGGCCGCAGTTTCTCGTGGAGCTCCTCCAGGCTCGCGACCTCGAAGGCCTCCAGGGCGAGGGCGGTGAGCCGATACCGGTTGGGCCGACGGCCCTCGCTGTCCCGGACCGCGGTGAGGAAGCCGGCGTCGACCAGGCGGCCGAGGAGCGACTCGCAATCCTCGCCACGCAACCGCTCGAGCTGGCGTCGGGTGGCCTCCCGGTGCCAGCCCACATAGCCGAGGAGGTTGACGGCCTCAGGGGAGAGGGCGGCCCGGCGGCGATCGCTCAACAGGCTGCCCAGCACCTGGAGCGCCGGCATCGCCGAATGCAGCGGTCCGAGACGGACCTCGACCGAGTCCTCGGTCATCGAGATCCCGCAGGCGGCGAGGCGGGGCGCGACCAGGGACAGCTGCTCGCGGACGGCGGTGGCGTGGATGCCGAGGGCTCCGGCCAGGTCGGTGATCGTGATCCGACCGCCGGAGGCCCAGAGGCAGGCGGCGAGGCGGACCAGGTGGACCTCGAGGCTCCCCACCGGCTCGCCAGGGCGGAGCAGGATGTGAACCGTGGCGTCCAGGCCGAGGCCGCTGCGGAGGCGCTCGAAGGTGCGGACC
>PLTL01000241.1 GCA_003164475.1 Candidatus Dormiibacterota bacterium
TCCCTGCTGAAAAGCTCAGGCTAGCGCCCCCGGACTCGGCCGCACAGCGTACAGGTCTGGAGGCTTTGTGGTCGTCAGGGACCCAGTCATGTACCGCACAACCCGGGCTTGGGGCCGCCGCGGCTCACGCCGCGCAGCGGCGGAGCCGGTCGGCGCTGCCCCTGGTGATGCCATCAGAACCGGAGGCGTGGGCGAAGCAGGATTGGCACCTCCGGCTTCCTCGGTGTGAGAGAGGCGCGCCACCGCTGAGCTATTCGCCCGTGGGAACGCCAGCGCAGCGAGGCACAGCCCGAGTCTTCTCGGGATCGATCCCCCCGCCGTAATGGTCACGGCCCGCCAACCCCGGCTGCCACCGCCACAGGGTCACTCGATTTGGAGATCCGGATGGGGTCCTCGGGCGCGCCCGCTGACACCGTACTGGGGCGCTGGAGCGCGCCGCCCAGGATGACGCCCATGACCACCAGGAAGTAGTAGTTGAAGAAGGCCCATTTGGCAAAGAGGAAGGCGACCGCAAGGAGGACGGCGCCTAGGTAGAACGCCACCGTCCAGCTACGCGGGCGTGCCCGGGAGAGCAGGAGCAGAGTCGTACCGGTCCATGCCGGCCACACCCAGGTGGGCAGCCAGGCACCCGTCAGCCGGATCCAGGCGGCGTCTAAGTCGAGCCCGTCCACCCGGGGCGCTAGGTGCGCTTGGAAGCCGAGGGTGTAGGACACAAAATTGGCGGGGCCGGCCCAGACGGCGAAGGGCAAGGAGATCGCCACCGCCAGCACGGCGGCGGCGACGATCTCCACCCTGGCCCGACGCCACCAGAGGAAGGGGAACACGAGCAGCGGCAGGGGGGTGGGCACCGTCGCCATGGCCACTCCCAGGATTGCCACCGAGCTCGTACGGTGCTTGTCGCGCAGCAGGATCCAGAGCGCGATCGCGGCCATCAGGTAGACCTCGGCCCAAGCCTGGAGGATCATGAACGGAAAGAAAGGAAGAGTCAGGCAGAGCACCAGACACCGCCAGGCGTGTTCGCCGCCACCGTGGCGCTTGGCGAGAACGGTGATCGCAGCGATCAGGGCCACCGCCGCCAGCAGGTTGCTGACCCGGATATCACCGATCAACCGTCCCGGAACCGAGAGGAGCAACACCCCAGGCCAGTACGTGTAGTGGGCCAGGGGCACGTGGGGGGTGGTGGTGGGAAGGGCAATCGCGTACGGGTCCTTCCCGTGGAGGAGTTGCAGGGTGAGTCGCTGAGCGAAGTTGAACACGTCGATGGACGCACGGCCCCAGCGCAGGTGCTCCAGCAGCGTAGCCAGGCTCACAGAGCCGGCCACCAGACAACCCACCACCCGCAGCCAGGTTCGGTCGGACGCGACCACCAGCACCGCGGCGGCCCCTCCCATGATCGCGACCGCGGTGCCAGCTACCAGCGCCACCGCGCTCTGGGGGTGTACATGGAAGACGAGCCCGCTGGTGATCGCCCCCAGGAAGACGGCCACGCTCCAGGTGACAGGGCTGGCGCCCCGCTTCACGCCACCAGGGGTGAGCATGAGCAGGCAGGCGCCCAGGCCAACCGCGATCAGCCCGGAGAGCCGGTACAGACCGTAGAAGCGGGCGCAACCGAAGCCGATCAGGACCACCCCGGCCAGGCCTAGAGCCTCTTGGGTCGGCCACGGGGGAGCCCAGTCGGAGAGAGCTCCAAGGACCGCGAGCCAGCTGTGCCTCACGAGCCGGTTCGGCCGCGGTCGTGTCGTGCTGGCGGCCGGCGCGGCCTCGATCCCCCCGCACCCGGCGGGTGCGGGTTCGGCCTGGTCATTCACGGGATTACGGGACCATCGCCCTGCCGTCTCCGTCCGATGCCCGCGGGCACACCGGCCGAGCGTACCCACTGTCCTAGCCGAGCCGCCCGGCGCTCAGGTGACGGGTTGATGACAGAGCTGGCCCGTACGGCCTGCGTGAAGATGCCAACGCCGCGATTAGGAGTCGGCCTTGGGGGTCCGCGACGGTCGGCCGTCGAGTTGGCGGCGGACCTCGGGAGGCACCGCCCGCTCCCGCTCCAGGCTCGCCTCCTTCAGGGCCTCCGGGAGACGGTCCAACTTCCCCAGGTGCAAGCGACGGTCCGCCCGTTGCGGGCCGCTCTCGCCCTCCCGGGTCAGGGGGGGTCCCGCCCGGCCCCGCCTCTGGTGCCGCCTGAGCGCCTTCTGGCAGGCGGAGCAGTACACCGTGGGCGTCACGCAGATCTGGAGTCCACGCCCGCACCGCCGGCAGCGTTCATCACGGGGTGCGACCGGGCTTCGGTGAACCTAGGGTGAACGGCTCGTGGCTGGACCGAGTACTAGGAGTGCAGATCGGCCCTCACACCAGGGCCTCGTCAGTAGCCTCCCAGACCTAGTCCGAAGGGTGGCAGCCAAGGCCATATAGGTGGACGGCCGGTGGTGGCCCGTCTGAACTCAGCCGCCCAGCGCACGGCTTCAAAGGCCTGCCCAGGAGAAGGTCGCGGGGTCGACCCCCGTCTCCGGCGAGACGGTCGAGCCTGTCGGCACGCCTGCGGACGCTTGAGCCGAGACCGAGGCGCTCGGCTCCGGGCACCTTGGCCCCTCCGCGTGGCACTGGGGCCGCCGCCGTGGGGCCCTTGCTGGTGCTGGCGGCCTCCGGTCCGGAGCCCCAATCAATAGCGACGTCCAGCTCGCCGGCCCGGTTGGCATCAGAATTGGCATCAAGTGCCCGAAATGCCTGGGCGCTCGCATGGGCCGCTGCACAGAACTCCCATCTTTTTGAACTGAGAGCATGGCGACCCCGAGCGGATTCGAACCCCCGATCTCCACCTCCACCAACGTGGAGCCGATGCCCAGCGTCACCGGCCTGGGCCCCAGCCTCAGGCCCGGATCCTGGCCCCGGCTTCGGCCCGAACCGTCGGCATCTGGCTGAAGAGCTCAGGCCAGGCTCCCCGGGGTCGGCGCGGCGGCAACCAGCCAGCAGTGATTCCAGGCGGTGGCAAGCCGGGAGTCAGTGGTGACTAGCGGAGCCGCGAGACGGTCGCTGAGCTCGACCGAGAGAGCGTCCCCAAGGCGCAGCCCGGCGCGGGCCACAGCCCCCCCCAGAAGCTCCGAAGCCGCGTGGTGACTGCAGGGCATCTGGGCCAGGAGTGAGACGCGCCGCGCCAACTGGGCTTGCGACAGCCTGCCCCAGGCCGCCAGGCGCTGCAGCGCCACGGCAACCTCCACCGGGACGTGGTCCGAGATATGAACGTCACGGCCGCGGAGGGCGGTCCGAACCGCGTCACCTTCGGGGCCCCCCAACAGGAGATCGAGAAGGGCAGCGGTCTCCAAGACCAGCGGCTCAGCCACCACCTGCCCGCTCGACACCATCGAGTGCCTCCCGAGCCGTCCCCGGCCCCGGCCCCAACGCGGGCAGCTGCTCCAGCTCGCGGAGCCAGGCCTCAACCCGAAGTGAGTCCAGCCTCTCGCGCAGCGCGCCCTGGAGGACGCTGGAGAGGTTGAGGCCGAGAGGCCGGATTCTGGCCGCCAGGTCGTCGGGGAGATACACGTTCGCGCGTGGCATGCGCATAATATACACACTCACTCTCGGTGCGATCAGAGCGCCTTGCCTGATCCCCTCGGGGCCAACGTCCCCCGGCAGACGGGTAGTGAGAGTACCGGCCAGGACAGGAGGCCCTCGACCCAGGTCACCTCACCGACCCCACCAGGGTTGAGTCAGCGGTGCAGGGGAACCGGCCGGGCCGGCGCGGAGCCCCTCGACTCCGCGCCGCAGCCTCAGCCGAACAGATCGAAGCCCCGCCTCAGCGGGGCTCCCTCAGGAAGGCGGGGATGTCGACGTCCTCGTAGAGGTTGGGGTTCTCTCGCTGGGGCTGGCGCGAACGCTCGGGCAGCGGCTCCTGGAGGTCCTGGGGCCGGACGGTGTTGTACCGCTCCGCCAGCAGCGGGTTGACCGGGGCGGTGGGACTGAACCCGGTCGCGATCACGGTGATCTTGACGTCGCCGCCCATGCGGTCGTCGACCACGGCCCCGAAGATGATGTTGACGTTGGCGTCGGCGCTCTGCCGGATCAGATCGCAGGCTTCGTTGACCTCGTACAGGGTGAGGTCGGGACTGGCGGTGACGTTGAGCAGGATCCCTCTGGCCCCAGCGATCGAGGTCTCCAGCAGCTGGCTGGAGACGGCGTCCCGGGCGGCGTCCTGGGCCCGGTTGTCGCCGCTGCCATAGCCGATCCCCATCAGGGCTGCGCCCTGGCCCATCATGATCGCCTTCACGTCAGCGAAGTCGAGGTTGATCAGGCCGGGGAAGACGATGAGGTCGCTGATCCCCTGGACCCCCTGGCGGAGCACGTCGTCGGCCTTCTTGAAGGCATCCAGCATGGTGGTCTTGCGATCGGTGACCGCGATCAGCCGGTCATTGGGGATGGTGATCAGGGTGTCGACCCGGCCCGACAGCGCCTCCATCCCCCGCTCGGCCGTGTCCATCCGCTTGCGACCCTCGAAAGTGAACGGCTTGGTCACCACCCCTATGGTCAGCGCCCCGCTGGAGCGGGCCAGCTCGGCGATGATCGGGGCCGCCCCGGTGCCGGTGCCGCCACCCAGCCCCGCGGTGACGAAGACCATGTCGGCGTCGTGGAGGGCGCTGGAGAGCTCCTCGCGGGACTCCTCGGCAGCCATCTCCCCCACCTCGGGGTCGCCGCCACAGCCCAGGCCGCGGGTCACCTTGCGACCGATGTGGATCTTGGAGGGAGCCTCGGAGGTATCCAGCGCCTGGCGGTCGGTGTTGACGGCGATGAAGTCGACACCACGGAGCTTGGCCCTGATCATCCGGTTGACGGCATTGCTGCCGCCACCGCCCACGCCGATGACCTTGATACGAGCGTGGCCCTGGGTGGTTCGGTCGAGATCGTCTTGCGGCATCGGGGTCTCCTTCAGGGTCAGAACAGCTCGTGGAGCCAGCGGTTGAGCCGGCCCGCGCTGCGGGTGGTCCTCTGGTTGGCGCCGCCCCGGGTGCCCGAGCGCTGTCCCCAGCGCAAGAGCCCGACAGCGGCCGCGTGCTCGGGCATGCCGAGCTGATCGGCGAGTCCTCCCAGTCCCTCTGGCACCGCCAGCCGGACCGGCATCTCCAGGATCTGGTGAACCGCGGCGGCGAAGCCCCTCAACCTCACCCCGCCACCGGTGAGCACCAGCTTGCTGAGACCCTGGCCGTCCTCCTCCAGGGCCCCACCAATCAGCCGGGCCATCTCCCTGGCCCGGGGCTCGATGATCTCGGCCAGCCAGCGCCGGGGCACCTCCTCCGCCCCCACGTGGGAGCGCCCCACCAGGGTCACCATCTCCTCGGGCAGGACCTGGGCGGGGTCGCAGTGGCCGTGGCGGCACTTGAGCAGCTCGGCCTCGTCCTGGTCGCAGCGAAGCCCAGCGGCCAGGTCGTTGGTGACGTTCTGGCCCCCCACCGGGAGCACCATCACCCGGCGGATGGTCCCGGCCCTGAAGATGGCGATGTTGGTGGTGCCGGCGCCGACATCCACGACCGCCACCCCGCCCTCCAGCTCCACGTCCCGGAGCACCCCCTCGGCCGAGGCCAGCGGCTGGACCACCACGTCGTCGATGCGAAGCCCGGCGGCATGGGCACAGCCCACCAGGGCGGCCAGGTGGGCGCTGGACGCCACCACCAGCTCGGCCTCCACCGCCAGGCGGCTACCGGGGATCCCGCGCGGGTCCCGGACCCCGGCCCCGGCATCGACCCGGTACTGGCGGGGGATCAGGTGGATCACCTCCTCGCCCTCGAGCCGCGGCACGGACCGGCTGGCCTCGAGCACCCGGCTGAGGTCACCCGAGCCCACCGCCCCACCCCTCGAGGTCACCGAGACCACCGCCTGGCTGGAGCGGCTCTGGATGTGGCGGCCGCCCAGCGAGAGCAGCGCCGAGTCAATCTCCGCCCCGCTGGCCCGCTCGGCCGCGTCCAGGCACTTGGAGACCGACTGGGTGGCGGCATCCGGGTCGGTGATGACCCCCTTGTGGACCCCGCTGGAGGGGCACTCCCCCACCCCCAGCACCCGCAGCCGATCGCCGTCATCCTCGGCCACGGCACAGCAGGCCTTGGCACTGCCCAGGTCGACGGCGGCCAGACGGCGGCCGCTCAACTCAGGCCCGGCCAGAACCGGTCCCCAGCACTCGCCGGGCCACCCCGAGCAGGCTCGGTCATGAGCAGATTCCCCAACCGTGATGGTGAGATTTTTTGCAACGTCTGGATGTGCTGAAGGTCGAACCAGAGGGGCGCCCCAGGTCCCCTTCGTGCCGGCTCGGGGACCGCCCTGCAGTGTATCCGCAAACTCGGTCCAGCACAAGCCCCAAAACCGGCCAAAACCACATCATGTTGTGTCTCGGGCGGGGCTCATACCCTCAATTTTGCGTCGGTAGGGCCACCACCCCGGTGCTGCCCGGCTCAGTAGCTCACCTCTACCTGGGAGGGGTCCTCCAAGTAGATCTCCTTGATGCCCGCGCTCTTGAGGTTGACCTGGCCCGCCAGCGCCCGCAGGGCCTCCAGCTTGGGCCCGATGGAGCTGATCTGGGCACCGGTCAGGGCCAGCCCCAGGTCGGCCGTCCAGCCCACGCTGCTCTCGATGTCCAGCGCCCCGATCGAGGTCACCACGCAGCGGTCCAGCCCCACCCCGTAGGCGGCGGGGAAGACATGGAAGAGCGCCACCAGGGCCTGGGTGAGCCGGGCGGGCACGACCACCGAGCCGGCTTTGGCCGGACCGCGGGAGCGCTGGTCCACCAGAAGCGGCAGCTCCCCGCCCGGGATCGCGGGGATGGCGCCCAGCACCGCCCCGCTGGCGGCCAGCAGCTGCTGACCGGAGCCGCGCTGGTAGACCAGCACCGGGGGCAGAGGGGTCACCGAGAGGACCAGGGTGCCGGGCCAGCGGAGCTGGACGCTGGCGGCCTTGACCCAGGGCTCGGCAAGCAGGGCGCTGGCCATCGCGGAGGTGTTCAGCAGCAGAGTGCTCTCGCCCCAGCGGCCACCGGACTCAACCAGCAGCTGCTGCTGGGAGACCACCGAGGAGCCCTCCACCTCGACTCTCTGCACCTTGAGCCAGGGGAGAGCGAAGAGCACCACCGCCGCCACCACGGCCACCGCCAAGACCGCCGACACCACCTTGGGCCCCCTGCCGACCTCCCGCCAGGTCTCCAACGCCGCGGTCCGGTGCTCGGCGGAGCCCCGCATCCGGCCCAGGAAGCGCTGCCGGTCCCGGAACCGGGCCGCCCGGCGCTCGGCCGCCTGACGGGCCACTTCCTCGATCTCCTCGTCGTCCATCCGGCCCCAGATGGGGCGGGAGCCGATCCGCCCCTCCCCAGGCCGGCGCCGCCGCACCGGAGGACGGCCGGGCCCGGCGCGCTGCGGCGCTCGCAAGGCTCCGAACTCGTCCGGCACGACGGCGCCGAGGTACCGGCCCCGGGTGGGCTCTTGGCGCGCCGGCCATCTCATGGCTGCCCCTCAGCTGGAACGTGTGCGGAAATCGGGACTGCCGACGGGGATGATCTCCAGTTCGAGCTCAACCCCGAAGCGCTGGGCTACACGTTGACGGATTTGGTCCGTCAATGCAAGTACGTCGGCGGCGCGAGCCTGGCCCAGGTTGCAGATGAAGTTGGCGTGCTGGAGCGACACCTGGGCCTCGCCGACCCGGTGCCCCTTCAGGCCACAGGCCTCGATCAGCCTCCCCGCGGCCTCCTGGGGCGGGTTCTTGAAGGTGCTTCCCAGCGTCCTGACCCCGGTGGGCTGGCTGACCTTGCGCTCCGTCATGATCCGCCGGACCTCCGCCCGAGCCAGGCTGGAATCACCCGGCTGGAGTCGGAGCCAGGCCCTGGTCACCACCGTCCCCTCCAGCGGAGGCTCCTGGAGCGCGGTGCGGCGGTAGCGGGGGCGCAGCTCCCGGGGTCCCAGCCTGCGCAGCTCACCGCCGGGCAGCACCACCTCCAACTCCTCGACGAGCTCGCCCAGCTCGACTCCGAAGGCGCCGGCATTGCCGGCGACGGACGCCCCGGCGGTGCCGGGTATCCCCACCCCGAATGCCAGCCCCAAGAGCCCCCGGTAGGCGGTGTCGAAGGCCGCCCGGGGCAGCATCGAGCCCGCCTCCAGGCGCACCCGGCCCCCACCCTCGTCGACCATCGGGACGGCCGGGAAACGCAGGACCAGCCCCCGGATTCCACCGTCGAGGATGAGGCAGTTGCTGCCCGCCCCCAGCACCGTGAGCGGGAAGCCCAGCTCGCGACAGCACCCCACCAGCTCGGGGAGCAGCTCGAGCGCGGCCTGCTCCCAGTACCAGTCCGCAGGCCCTCCCACCCCGAACTGGCTGTGGCCGCGCAGCGGCTCGTCCTGGCGGAGGGCCCCTTGGCGCAGCGGCCCGGCCAGCAGCTGGCGCAGCGATGGGGGCAGCTCCTCCCCGATCATCCCTGGCGCTCGCGGAGCCGGATAAGCAGCCGGCCGGCCACCCCATCGAAGCCACGGACCGAGCTGCAGACCACCACCGCCGGTGGCCGCAGCCGCTCCAGCACCGCCTCGATGGCGGCCCCGGCGGAGTCCACCAGCAGCATCTCCGGACCCAGGACCAGCGCCGCCACCTGCTCCGAGCTCACCGTCCCCTCCAGGTGACGCTCCCGGGCCGGCTCGATCGGCCCCAGCACCAGGAGGTCGAGCCCGAGGAACGCGTCCCGGTACTCGGGGAGCAGGGCCCGGGTGCGGGAGTAGGTGTGGGGGACGTGGACCATGACCAGCTGCACCCCCTCCCCGAATCTCTGGCGGGCCCCGGCGATGGTGGCCCGGATCTTGGTCGGATGGTGGGCGTAGTCGTCGACCACCGTCACCTCGCCGGCTGCGCCCAGCACCTCGAAGCGCCGCGCCGCCCCGTGGCAGTCAGCGGCGGCGGCGGCGGCCCGACCGGGGTCGGCGCCGAGGTGGACCGCGGTGGCCAGAGCGGCGACGGCGTCGGCTGCGTTGTGGGGGCCGAAACCGTGCAGCCGGAGCATCAGCTCCCCCCCGCCCGGGCAACGCACCGTGATCCGCTGTCGGCCACCCTCGACGATGGGTGGTCGGGCCAGGACCCAGTCGCCCCGGGTCAGCCCCCAGCTCTCGCGCTGGGCCATGGCCGGGGCCGCCAGCTGGGCCACCAGAGCGTCCTCGGCGTTGTAGAGCAGCCAGCCGGAGGCGGGGAGCCCCGCCACCAGCTCGCGGTAGGGGGCGGTGTAGGCGTCGAGGTCGGGGTAGATATCGGGGTGGTCCAGCTCCAGGTTGAGCAGGGTGAGCACCTGGGGCTCCCAGTGCAGGAACTTCGCCCTAGGGTCCAGCGCCGAGGTGGTGTACTCGTCGCCCTCGAAGACGAACGGTCCCCCCGGCCTGGGGTCGCCCAGCCTGGCGGTGGTGGCGAAGTCCCGGGCGGTGGCGCCCAACCGGAACCCCGGCCGGCAGCCGGCGGCCTCCAGCATGAAGGCGGTGAGAGTCGAGGTGGTGGTCTTGCCGTGGGTGCCGCAGATCACCGCCCGGGTCCTGCCCTCGGCGAGCCCCCGGTAGGCCTCGGCCTCGCTGAGTACCGGTAGCCCCCTATCCCGGGCCGCCGCCAGCTCCCGGTTCCCGGGCTGGACCTGGTTGCCCAGGATCACCAGGTCGGGTACCCCCCAGCGCTCCAGGTTGGCGGGGTCGTGCCCGTCGCCGACCGGGATGGAGGCGGCCCTCAGGGTGTCGGTGGTCGGCGGATAGGCGTCCTCGTCGGAGCCGGTCACCCGGAAGCCCAGCTCCTGGCAGCAGAGCGCCAGCCCGGAGACCGCGTAGCCGCAGATTCCGAGCAGGTGCAGGTGGGCAGGTGGAGCCGGCCAGACCGCGAGGCCCGTGTCGGCCAAGTTCAGCGCCTCTGGTCGGCCAGTCGGCCCAGGAGCTCGGCCACGTCCAAGGCGGCCCTGGGCCTGGCCATCGAGCTGCTGGCGCTGGCCATCCGCTGGCAGAGTTCGGGGTCCCCCATGATCTCCAGCACGACCTCGGCGAAGCGGGAGGCCCGCAGTTCGTGATCGGGAAGCACCCGGGCCGCCCCCGCCTCCTCGAAGATCTCGGCATTGGCGGCCTGGTGTTCCCCGGCGTGGGGGTAGGGGACCAGGACCATGGGCCGCCCTACACAGGCCACCTCGGCCAGCGAGCTGCCCCCAGCCCGCATCGCCACCAGGCTGGCGGCGACCAGCCGCTCGGCCACGTCGGAGACGAAGGGCAGCGGCTGGTAGCGGTCACCCAGCGGTATTCCGGCGGCCCCGGCAGCCGCCACCACCTGGGGATGGTCGGAGGGTCCGGTGAGGTGGACCACTCTCACCTGGGGACTCGCCCCGAGCAGGGTGGGCAGCGCCTCCAGGAGCACCCCGTTGAGGTTGCGGGCCCCCTGCGAGCCACCCATCACCAGGAGAGTGTGTGGCGCACCAAGCCGGGTGGAGCGCCCGGCGAGTTCGGCGAAGGGCCGCCGGACCGGGTTGCCGGTACACACCACCCTGGCCCGGGGCAGATAGGCCGCGGTGCCGGGAAAGGAGGTGGCCACATCGCGGACCCAGGAGCCCAGCCAGCGCACCGCCCGGCCCGGGAGCGCGTTCTGCTCCAGCATCAGCACCGGGATCCGGCGCTGGCGGGCGGCCATGGAGACCGGCACGCAGACGTAGCCACCGGTGGCCAGAACCACGTCGGGCCGGAAGCGGCTCACCAGTCGGGTCGCCTGGCCGAAGGCGACGGCCAACCGGCCGGCCAGCCGGGGTCGGGCGCCGAACGCGCTGGGGCCGAGGCTGCCCAGGTGAAGGCCGACGAAGTCGATGCCGGCCTGCGGGACCAGCTCGGACTCGGGCCCGCTGGCCCGACCCACGTAGGCGAGCGTCAGCTCGGAATCAGTCTCCCGCAGCGCCTCCGCCACCGCTATGGCCGGGGTGCAGTGACCGCCCGTTCCCCCACCGGTGATTAGCACGCGCATTACCCGTCCCCGTTCGGCGCCGCCGGGCCGAGATGTTGAGCAGGATCCCGGTGGCCGCCAGAGACAGCGCCAGCGAGGATCCCCCGAAGCTGATGAAAGTGAGTGGCACCCCCGTCGAGGGGATCGTGTCGGTGACGCCGCCGATGTTGATCAGCGCCTGGCCAACTATCCAGATGGTGACGCCTCCAGCCAGGAGAACGCCGAGCCGGTCGGGCGCGTTTCGCGCGGCCCGCACCCCGCACCAGGCGAAGGCCAGGAAGAGGGCCAGCACGAGAAGAGTACCGACCAGGCCCAGGTCCTCTCCGATGATCGCGAAGATGAAGTCGGTGTGCGCCTCCGGGAGCAGCTGCGAGGGCGGCACCGCTCCGTTCAGCCCGGTGCCGAAGACGCCGCCAACGCCCAGCGCGTAGAGGGCCTGGACCGCCTGGAACCCGCTGCCCAGCCGGTGGGCGAAGGGGTCGAGGTAGCTGAGCAGCCGGGCGGTGCGGTAGGGCTCGGCCCGGATCAGCAGCAGCCCGGCCAGCAGGCTGGCCACCAGCACCCCTGCCAGGTGGCGGAAGCGCACCCCGGCAACCCAGAGCAGCCCGACGGCGACGGTCGCGAGGACCAGGGTCGAGCCCAGGTCCTTCTCCATGACCACCAGGAGCCCCACCACCGCGATCTTCCAGGAGTAGTTGAGTACCCCATCGCGGAAATCGCTGATCCGGGGCCCCACGCGGTTCAGCCAGACCGCCCCCGCCACCACCACCAGGAACTGGGCCAGAACGCTGGGCTGGAGGTCGAACGACCCGACCCTGATCCAGCGTCTGGCCCCCTGGACCTCAACCCCAATGTGAGGGATCAGCACCAGGACCAGGAGGACTCCGGTGAGTGCCGCCATCCAGGGTGCCAGACGGACCCAGCGGTGGTAGTCGAGCTTGGCGCAGACCGCCATCGCCACCAGCCCGAGCGCCAGCCAGAGCAGCTGGCGCTCGAAGAAGTAGGCGGGGTTGCCGTAGTCGGTGTAGGCCAGAGCCTGGCTGGCCGAGTAGACCATGATCAGCCCCAGACCGCAGAGCGCCAGGGTCACCAGGAGGAGCCAGACGTCCAGCTCGGGGAGCGGCAGCCGGCGCAGGCCCGCCCCGCCCCGGCGGGCCTGGCCGACGGGCAGCCAGCGCTCGACGTGGGCGATCACCGCACGCCCCCAGGGAGGCCCGCCGCCACCGCCCAGTAGACGGCAAGGGCGGCGGCGACGCAGGCCACCGCCCAGAAGCGCAGGTCGATCCCCCACTCACTCATGCCCCCCAACTCGAAGTGATGGTGGATAGGGCTGCTCCGGAAGATGCGGCGTCCGTGAGTGAGCCGGAAGTAGCCCACCTGGGCCACCACCGAGGCGGCCTCGGCCACGAACACCAGCGCCAGCAGGGGGAGCAGCACCAGGACACCGACCTCGCTCGCCGCCACCGCCAGGGCCAGCCCCAGCGCCAGCGAGCCGGCGTCCCCCATGAAGACCTTTGCCCGAGGGAGGTTGTAGGCGAGGAATGCCGCCAGCGCCGCCGCCAGGCAGAGGCAGGTGGTGGCCAGCTCCACCCGGTGCTCCAGCATGGCCAGAGCCCCACAGGCGCAAAGGCCGGGGATGCCGCAGCCAGCCGCCAGCCCGTCGATCCCGTCGGTCAGGTTGACCGCGTTGGCGGTGGCGAGGATGGCGAAGGCGACCAGGACCAGCCCCAGCACCCCGAGCTCGCGGGGTCCCAGCATGGGGACGGTCTGGTGGGTCGCATTGACCGCCCTGACCCCCACCGTGAGCAATCCAGCGCAGACCACCAGGACCAGGAGCTTGGGCCGGAAGCGGATCCCCTCACCCCGGAGCACCTTGGTCCGGTCATCGACCAGCCCCACCGCGCAGCCGAGCACCGCGGCCCCCGCCACCAGCCCTCCCGCCGGGTCCCGGGCCACGACCGCCCAGACGACCAGCGCCGCAGCCACGAAGACCACCCCCCCGGCGGTCGGGGTGCCGGTCTTGGAGAGGTGGGAGCTGGGGACGTCGGGGCGCTCCACCTCGCGCAGGCCGACCCGAGCCAGTCCCCGGATGGCCATCGGGAAGACCAGCAGCGCGCCAGCGAATGTGGCCACCACCGCCAGCCAGTTCATCCGCGGCACCCTATGGTTGGAGCTTGAAGCGATCGATCAACACCTGGGTCACCTTCCGGACCGTGGGGGCGGCGTCGTAGAAGGCGAAACGGAGCTGGGGAGCCACCTGCGGCTCGCGGAGGACGCAGATCATCGAGTACTGGGGATCGCTGGCGGGGAGGAACTCCGCGAACGAGTCGACCACGTTGCTGCCGTAGGCCCCGTTCTGGACCACCTGGGCGGTCCCGGTCTTGCCCGCGATCTCCCCCTTCCAGATGGGCCAGATCCGGGCGGCTGAGCCGTCGGCCCCGGTGGCGTCGACCACCCCCACCATCATCTGGGTCAGGGTGGCGGCGGTCGGGGCTGAGATCACCTCGCGGGTCTTGGGCTTGAGGTAGGTGGTGGGCTGGCCACCGCCACTGATCGAGGCGACCACGTGGGGCTGGACCCAGACCCCGCCGTTGGCCACGGCGTTGATCGCGGCCAGCATCTCGATCGGGGTGACCACCACGCCCTGGCCGAAGCTGGAGGTCGCCAGTTGGAGCGGTGAAAGCTGCGAGAGAGCGGGCACAGCCTGGCTCTCCTCCCCGGCGAGGTCGATCCCGGTGGGCTGGCCGATCCCGAAGTTCTCCATGTTGGCGACGAAGCCCGGGGCGCCCTCGAGCTCCTCCACGTGCACCGCCCCAACGTTGAGGGAATCCTCCAGCACCCAGTTGTAGCTGGTGATTCCGTGGTAGCGATCGTCCCAGTCGTGGATCTGCACCCCCTGGACCAGCCCCGTGGCCGGGGTCTCATCGAAGGTCCCATCGGGGGTGATCACCCCGTGCTGGAGCGCCCCGGCGAAGGTCACCACCTTCATCACCGAGCCGGGTTCGTAGAGGCTGGCCAGCCCGGCGTCCTGGAACAGGCTGACCGGCTCGGTGGCGTAGTCGTTGGCGTCGTAGGAGGGGTAGTCAGCCCAGGCCACGATCCCTCCGGTCTTGACGTTCATCACGATCATGGTCCCGGAGGCTGCCTGGTCCTGCTGGACCTCAGCGGCGAGGTCCTGCTCCACCGTCGCCTGCATCGTGGGGTCGATGCTAGTGTTCAGGGTGCGCCCGTTCACGGCGGCCATCTGAGGCTGGTCGCTGAGCACCACCGGGTTGCCCTGGAGGTCGTGCACCACCGACTGGTGACCGGGCTTGCCGGAGAGCACTTGGTCGTAGTAGCCCTCGAGGCCGTACTGGCCCACCCCGTCGGCGTTGACGAAGCCGATCAGGTCGGAGGCGAGGCTGGTCCCGGCCACGGCTCCGGGACCGTAGGAGCGGATCTCCTCGCGCAGGCTGCCAATTCCGGCGAGGTCGAGCTGCTGGAGCTTGGACTCGACCGCCGGGGCCTGGTCCTTGGCCAGGTAGACGAACTGGAGCGGTTTGGAGAGCAGCGAGCCGAGCGCGTCCACCGAGGCTCCCAGCACCGGGGCCAGCAGAGTCGCCTCGCGAAGCCGCTGCGGCTGGGGAATCTCCTCCGGGTCGGCGAAGATGTCGAAGGCGACGGTGTTGCCGGCCAGCACCTGGCCGTCGTCATCGAGGATCAGCCCTCTCTCGGCGGGCACGATCAACGACTGCTCCTGCTGAGCGATCGCAGCCGCCGCCAGCTGCTGGCCCTGGCTCACCTCCAGGTCGACCAGTCGGGCCGCCATCAGCAGCAGCGCCAGCACCAAGAGGCCCGCCAACACCACCATCCGCCTTCCGGCGGGGGGAAGGCGGACCTCGGACTCCGCGGGGCCGGCCAGATCAGCCGGACGGCGGCGCGGGACCGGACCGGTCCGGGGGCGGTGCTGGGACCGGGACGCCACCTCTCATCCGCCCCGGAGGGCGACCAGCACCGGGAGCAGGGGGTCTGCGGACGAGTGGGGTGGGTTCACGACCGCCCAGGCCGACGGCGGAGCCAGTCCCAGGCTGCTGGCGGCCTGGGCGACCTGGCCGGCGCTCTGGAGCTGGTCCAGCCGCTGGAGCTGCAGCTGCTCGGTCGACAGGAGCTGAGCCTTGTCCGCCCTCAGGGCGGCGATCCGGTAAGTGAGCGCGGTGGCCTGGGCCGTCTGGGACGCGTACATGACCCCCACCGTGACCAGGGCCATGAGGGCGGGCAGCAGCAGCCAGAACACCAGCGAGCGGGACAGGCCCTGGCGCCGGGTCCGGGCCTGGGCCCACTCGTCCTCATCGAAGGGGAGGAATCGCGCCCGGGCGCGGGAGCCGGCGGCGATGGTGGTCATCTGGGCTTTTCCGAGGTGAGGGGTGGGACTGTTGCTGAGACGGAGAGGAGGACGGAGCGGGTCGGCGCGACCTGCCCGAGGGGCGGACCTAGGGGCCGGCCGTGGCTAGCTTGACCGCGACCCGGAGCTGCGCCGAGCGAGCTCTGGGATTGCGCTCGACCTCCTCAGGGGAGGGCTTGATCGAGCGCCGGGTGAGGATGGAGAGGGTAGCCCGATGGGCGCAGGTGCAGACCAGTTGTTGGGACGGGCAAACACAGTTGCTGGCTAGGACGTTGAGGGAGTGCTTGAGAAGTCTGTGCTCGGACGGCTGGAAGGAGAGCGTCCCAAATCGCCCATCGGGCCGAAGAATCTGAGTGGATGCAAGGATGCCGCGGCGGAGCTCTTCGAGCTCGTCGTTGACCGCCACCCGCAGGGCCAGGAAGACCCTGGTGGCGGGGTGGATGTGCTTGGGCCAGAAGCGGCGCGGCAGCGCCGCCGCGCATATCTCGGCAAGGTCGGTGGTGGTGCGGATCGGGGCCGAGGCCCGGCGCCCGACGATAGCGCGGGCAATCCGGCGGGACTGCCGCTCCTCGCCCAACTCGAAGAACAGGTCGGCCAGCTCCGCCTCGCTGGATCCGGCCACGATCTCGGCGGCGGTCAGCTTCTGCAAGGTGGGATCCATTCGCATGTCCAGCGGTCCCTCCACCCGGAAGCTGAAGCCGCGCCGGGCATCGTCCAGCTGGAGTGAGGAGATGCCGAGGTCCATGACCACGACGTCGGGCTCCACCTGGTGCTCGGCGGCGATCCGCTCCAGGTCCGAGAAGCGCCCCACCACCGCGGTGAAGGCCCGACCGTGCTCGGCGAACCGACGCTGGGCGGAGGAGACGGCGGACGGATCTCGATCCAAAGCCAAGACCCGCCCGCCTGGGAGGACGTGTTGGAGAAAGGCCTTCGAGACGCCCCCGGCGCCCAGGGTGGCGTCGACCACGACCTGGCCCGGGCGTGGCTGCAGCAGCTCCAGCAGCTCATTGAGCGTCACCGGCTCGTGGGTGCCTTGAAGGTGTCGCGGGCGTGCGGCCCCAGCCAGTGCGGTGCGGCGGGCGGGACGGGGCATCACCCCCAGCATGACGCTCACGGGGGACCCGCCTCGGGGCCTTGGGCCAGGCTGCGGGGCTGGTGCTGCCCGGCCACGGTCAGGCGCATCGACTCCCACTCGTCAGAGTTGAGGGGGCCGGCCTGGACGCTGATGCTCTGGTCGGAGTGGACCTCGACGACGTTGTTGACGCCTACGAAGACGACGTTGGACTCCAGCCCAGCGTGCTGGCGCAGCCGCGGCTGGAGCAGGATCCGGCCCTGGCTGTCCCAGGTGATCTCCTGGGAGTCGGCGTAGAGGCGACGCACGAAGCCGCTGTAGCCGGCCTCGGCGATCAGGTCATAGCGAAACTCGGCGGTGAGCGCCTCCCAGTCGCGCTGGGGGTACATCAGCAGGAAGCCCGCCGGGTGGGTGGTGACCCAGCCGCCGCGAAGCTCCTCCCGAAAGCGGGCGGGGATCGCCACCCGGCCCCTCTCATCCAGGGAGTGCTCGTAGCGGCCCGAGAACGCCATCTCGCCTCCCTTGCCAACTGTTCATCCTGAATGGCTTCCGCCACATTCACCACATTTCCCCCAGCCGGGAGGTGATGGGCACATTAGCACGAACGGTTGCGCAACGCAATAGCTTGGGAGAGTCTGTTGTCCAGACCGCCTCACTCTCGCTATTGAATTGGGGGAATTGTCCCTGAATTCTCGTCGGTGGGCCCCTGCCGGCGATCGGGAGGCGGCGCAGGGGGGCGAGCCCCCCTGCGGGGAGTGGGAAGGCGGGCGGTAAGCCGAGTTCTGTGCCCCTCGGGCCTCCCGCCGTGCGGGCTCCCCCCGAGGGGTGATGACCATCCATCTACGGCGGCGGTTGCCCGACGCCTCTAGCGACCCACCCGGGTGCCACTGGACGAGCCGCCCAGGGGTGTCTCCACCCGCACCCTGCCGGGTCTTGCTCCGGGCGGGGTTTACCTGGCCAGCCGGTCACCCGGCTGCCGGTGGGCTCTTACCCCACCATTTCACCTTCGCCAGCGTTTCCGCTGGCTGTGTCTTTCTGTGGCACTCTCCCTGAGGTTTCCCTCGCCGGGTGTTACCCGGCGCCCTGCTCTGTGGAGCTCGGACTTTCCTCGACCGGGCGCAGCCCGACCGCGGTCATCTGCCCGCCATCCCGGGCCATCCTAACGCCACCTCGACCCCGGCGCGTCAGCTGGCCGGCCAGTGGGGCAACACCGCCCGCCCCCTCCAGCGACGCGAGGGCCCAAGATCCACGCCGCACCGCCGCGGCCCGATTCCTCTCCGGGCGCACCAGCCTGCCGGCCGGGGCCCGGGGCGGTGGCCGGTTCAGCCCTCAGCGGTCCTCTGTTCCTGGCAGGCGGCCACGGCCAGCTGGTCCACGCGGTTGTTGCCGAGGTTGTCGCGATGGCCGCGCACGTGCTTCCAGCTGAGGCTGGGGCCCAGGCCGGCGATCAGGCGGTCCAGCTCGGGGTAGAGGTCGAGGTTGAGCTTGCGTTTCCAGTTCTCGCTGAGCCAACCGATCACGTTGCGCGAGTCGGTGTGGAGACGCAGCCCCTGACCATCTCGACGGCGGCTGAGGAAGGCCGCCACGGCCTCCCTGGCGGCGACCAACTCCATCCGGTTGTTGGTGGTCTTGGGCTCACCGCCCGAACCCTCCTCGGGGCCGTCCGGCCACTCGATGCGGTACGCCCAGCCACCAGGCCCAGGGTTACCGCTGCAGGCCCCGTCGCAGTAGCCGTCAACCCAGGTCGACGGCGACCGCTGGTCAGCGCTCAAAGCAGGAGAATCCGCTCGCAGTTCTCGCAGGTGACCAACTCCTCCCCCCGCGCCTCCTGGAGCAGCCGCGGAGCCAGCGGGAGGCGGCAGCCGCTGCAGGTCCCCCCCACCACCCGGGCCACCGCCGGCCGGCGCCGGGCCACAGTTCGCTCGTAGGCGCGGACGGCGGCGCCCGGGGCCGACTCCACCAGCCGCTGCCGCTCCTCGGCTACGGCGATCAGCTCGGCGGCAAGCCCCTCCGCCCGGTCGCGGTCGGCCTGACGGGCCAGCTCCACCTCGCGCTCCCGGCCGGCCAGCTCAGCGCGGATCTGGGCCAGCTCGGCTTCCGACTGCTCCTGGGCCTCCATCTGGGCCAGCTCGGTCTCCTCCAGGACAGCGATCCTTCCTCGCAGGGTCTCCAGCTCGTGCTGGCGGCGCTGGAGGTCAGCGGGGTGACGGACACTGCCGTCGTAGATCGCCTTCTGATGGCTCTTGGCCCGCTCGCCCAGCGCGGCGGTCTCCAGCTCCAGCTGCCGCAGCGCTGAGGCCTGCTCCTGAGCCTTCGCTTCCAGCTGGGCACGGCGCTGCCTCAACTGGCGGACGGTGGGATCGGTCTTGGCGCGCACCGCGATCGCCTCCCGCTCCCCCAGCAGGGCCTGATGGCGAAGGTCGAGGGCCTCGATCTCGGCCAGTGTCTCCGCTGGCTTCATCTGGGCGCCACCAGGTAGGTCTGGTAGGCGTGGCCCCGCTCGACGACCTGGCGCTGCTCGCAGGGGTACCAGCGCTCCGCCTGGAGCCAGTCCTCCAGCCGCCCCCGACGCTGGGCGGGCTGGAGGCAGATCCAGTCCAGCTGGCGGGCCAGCTCGCGGTCGCGCTCCAGGATCCGCGCCAGGGTGTTGCCCCCCATCCCCGCGATCACCGCCCCGCGACAGCCCAACCCGGCCAGCGGTACCAGCCCCTCCCCCTCCAGGATCCGGACTCCGCTGCGGTCGCTGAGCAGCCGGCGGAGCTCGCCGGCCGGCCCGGCCCGGAGCTCGGTCGCGTAGACCTCCAGGTGAGGAGCCCGGCGCTTCAGCTCCAGCGCCAGCCGGCCATGTCCGCTGCCGACGTCGGCGACGGGGCCCCCCGGGGGACAGAGGTCGAGGAGCGCCCGCAGACGGGGTCCCATCCGGGCCGGGCCCCGCCTTGGCACCGGTACCGGCACCACCGTACCGGCGGGAGGAGCCGCCGGGATGGGGGTGGTCGTAGTCATCAGGCGAGTCTAAAGAGTGAGCTGGGCCCGGCTCGGGTACCCTCCCCCTGATGATGGTGGCCAGTGGCCTCTAGACAGATGGACGCGCTTCCCTGGGACCGCATCGCCCCCTACTGGCTGGGCGATGGGGACCGCGGGGTGCTCCTGCTTCACGGCTTCGCAGGCACCCCCCCCGAGATGCGGCCCCTGGCCGAGGTGCTGGTCGCCCGGGGGTTCACCGTCTACGCTCCCCTCCTGATCGGGCACGGGAGCTCGCCGGAAGTGCTGGAGCGGACCGACCACCGGGACTGGATCCGCTCTGCCGACCAGGCCCTGGACGAGCTCACCGGGCGCTGCCACTGGGTGGGGGTGGCGGGCCAGTCGATGGGGGCGACCCTGGCCCTCCACCTGGCCGCCACCCGCGGCGACCTCCGGGCGCTGGTCTCCCAGTCGGGCTTCCTCTCGATCCGGGATTGGCGGGTGCGGCTGCTGCCGCTGGGCGGCCGACTGGTGCGCTGGGACGTTGCCTCGGAGGAGGTTGATCTCTACGACGCGAGCGCCATCGGGCAGCTCTACAACTACGCCCGGAGGCCCACCCGGTCGATTGGCGAGGTCGCCCGGCTGGGGCGCCTGGTCCGATCGGAGCTCGCCGCGGTGTTCCGCCCCCTGCTGGTGCTCCAGGGAGGCCGGGACAAGGTCATCGATGCCTCCAGCGCCAGCCGGATCGTGGGAGCTGTGAGCTCCGACGTGCGCGCCCTCCGGATCTTCCCCCGGAGCGGCCACGGGCTCAGCGTGGATGTGGACCGTGCCGAGGTGGCCGCCGTGGGAGCCGACTGGCTGGAGCGGTACGTCGGCCCGGGCTGACCGGGGTCAGGGACCGGGGAACAGCTCGCGGAGCTGCGCCGCCGCCGCCTCGTCGATCACCGGATTGTCGGGGTGACCCTGGTCCGGGAGCGGCCGCCGGCTGCGGCCGGGGGGCCGCTCTGAGGAGGCCTCGGTGTCGTGCCCGCGGTAGGCGAGGCCACAGCCGGGGCAGAGGTACACCGGGGCGCTGCGACCCTGGCCGAGATACTGGAGGTGGCTGCGGCGGAGGCGCTGGCCGCAGCCGCAGACTAGCTGAGCGGGTACCGCGGAGAGCCTCAGAAAGTCGCTGGGTCCCATGGCCACCCGCCCGGATCGTGGAGTTCCATCGCGCTCAGAGCATAGGAACGCCGAGGCTCGAGATGGGCGCTGGCGAGCGACCTCTAAGATTGGAGTGCCTTGCGGGTCGATGAACTAACCGGTGCCAACGTCGGGCGCTACCGGATCGGTGGGCGGCTTCAGGTGCTGCCGTACGCCAGCATCCACCGGGCCACGGTCCTCTCCAGCGGCCGATCCGTCCTGTTGTGGACCTTCCGAGAGCCCTATGCCACCGCCGCCGGTTTCCTGGAGACCCTCCAGCACCTGGCCGGCGACGGCCGCGCCGATCGGGTGCCAGGGCTGCTCCATGTTCTTGAAATCGGGGTCCAAGAGCTGCGCTCCCCGCTGGTCTACCTGGCCACCGACAACGCCCCCGGCGGGTTCCTGGTCAGCCTGCTCCAGGCCGGCCGGGCCCCGGGCGTCTTCGCCGTGGCCGGACCGCTGGCGCAGACCGTGGACCGGCTCCACTCTCTCGGTCTGGTGCACGGCGACGTTCAGCCGGCCACCGTGGCGATGTCGACCCAGGGACCGGTCCTCACCGGACACTCGATCCGTGCCGTGGTGAGCCGGGTCACCCCGCAGGCCTCCTGGGTTGACATCACCCGCGCCTTCCGGCCACCGGAGGCGCCGAGCAGCGCCGAGCCCTGCCTGGCCGGGGACCTCTGGGGGCTGGCGGCGCTGGTCTACTACCTCCTGGTGGGCCGCCCGCCCGGCGTCGACGGCCAGATCGAAAGCCCGAGCCGGCTCCGGCCCCAGATCCCCAGCCGGGTGGACCGGGCCATGATCCGCGCCCTGGCGACCGACCCGGCCGAGCGGTTCCAGAGTGGGATGGAGTTCTACGCCGCCCTCCGGGGCCTCCCCTACGGAGAGGTCTCGTCGGCGGCGCCCCCGCCCGTCCGCTGGGGACCGGCACCGGCTCCTGCGGTGCCCGCCTCCGCGCCGGCCGAACCCTCCCCGCCGGAAGCACCTCAGGAGGTGCCCGAAGCGGCCGGGCCGGAGCCGGAGGAGCGCGCCCAGCCGGTCAGCCACGCGCCCCGGGGCTGGCCGCTGGAGCCCGGGACGACCCCGGCGTCGATCCGGGCCGAGTCGCTCCCCTATCCGCACGAGGGCGATCAGACCGGGGCGACCCCGACCGGAGCCGGCACCCACCTGATCACGCTCGAGCCCTACGGGCTGGAACCCAAGGTGCGCCGAAGGGGTGGACTGGTCCTACTGTCGCTGCTCATGGTGGCGGTGGTGGTGGTGGCGGTGCTGCTGATCGTCGGCAGGATCAGGTTCTGAGCCCAGCCCCAGGAACAGCCGAGGAGCCGGCGGGGCTGCGGCGGCTGCTGGGCGCCCTGGACCCCCTCGAGGGCAGCGACCCTTCCCCTCCAGAGCCGCCACTGCGACCGGCCGGGGTGCTCGCCCTCATCGACGGCGGCTCTCCCGAGCTCCCCCTGCTGCTCCTGCTTCGCAGTTCGGGGCTGCACTCTCACCCTGGGCAGGTGGGGCTGCCGGGCGGGAGTCCTCTGCCGGGGGACGGGCCGCTGTGGCGGACCGCCCTCCGGGAGGCGGAGGAGGAGCTCCAGGTGCCGGGGGACGCGGTGGAGCTCTGCGGCCGGGCGACCGTGGTCGCCATCCGGAACTCCGGCTTCGCCGTCACCCCGTTCGTCGGGCTGCTCCGGCGGTCCTTCGAGCCCCGGGCCGCCGCGGACGAGGTCGAGGCCTTCTTCTGGCTCCCCCTGCTGCCCGGGGGCGGCCGGCCGGTGAGGGTGGCCCGCCGGGTCACGGTCTCCGGGGGCAGCTTCGAGGCCACCGGCTACCCCGCTGGCGAGCACTTCGTCTGGGGTGCCACCGGGAAGATCGTCGACGACCTCCTGACCCGGCTGGGACTCCCGCCCAGCTGAGATGCTGCCGGCCTCAGTTGGAGGCGGCCACCGCGGCGGGGGGTGCCGGCGGGGTGAGACCGAACCCCACCGGGCGGCGCTGCGGCCGAGCCTCCACCGGAGCCATCAGGGCGCGATCCAGGACCTCGCCCAGCGAGCGCACGAAGACCACCTCCATGCCTTCGAGCTGGGAGCTCTCGATCTCGTAGAGATCTCGCCGGTTGCGCTCGGGAAGGAGGAAGACCTTGATCCCTCCCCGGTGCGCTGCCAGCAGCTTGTCCTTGACCCCGCCGATGGGGAGGATCCGGCCCCGCAGGGTGACCTCGCCGGTCATGGCCAGGTCGTGACGGACCGGGCGGTCGCTGGCCACCGACACCAGGGCGGTGGTGAGGGTCACCCCGGCCGAGGGCCCGTCCTTGGGGATGGCCCCGGCGGGCACGTGGATGTGGACCCCGTGGTCGTCGAAGAAGTTCTGCTTGACCCCGTACTCGGACCCGTGGACGCGCACCCAGGAGAGGGCGGCTCGCGCCGACTCCTGCATCACGTCCCCGATCTGCCCGGTGAGCTGCATCTCGGTGCGACCGGCGATCGCCAGCGCCTCGACGGTGACCAGGTCACCGCCCACGTCCGAGACCACCACTCCGGTGGCGACCCCCACCCGCTCCTCGTCCTGGGCCGCGTCGTGGTCGAACCGCGCCGGGCCGAGGTACTCGATGAGGTCGTCGGGGCCGACCCGGACCGACTTGAGCTCGGGATTCTCCACCAGCCGGCGGGGAACCTTGCGCATCACCTGGGCCAGCTGCCGCTCGAGTCCGCGCACCCCCGCCTCGCGGGTGTAGCTTCGGATCACCGTGCGGAGCGCTTCATCGGTGATCTCCAATTCGGTGGAGTCGAGGGCGTGCTGGTCCATCTGTCGCGGCACCAGGTGCTGCTTAGCGATCCCCAGCTTCTCCTCCTCGGTGTAGCCGGTGATGTGGATGATCTCCATCCGATCCCGGAGCGGGGCCGAGATGGTGTCGAGGACGTTGCCGGTGGTGATGAAGAGGACCTGGGAGAGGTCGTAGGCGACCTCCAGGTAGTGGTCGGAGAACTCCCGGTTCTGCTCCGGGTCCAGCACCTCAAG
>PLTL01000097.1 GCA_003164475.1 Candidatus Dormiibacterota bacterium
GGCCGTGAGCGGCCGACCGAGGAGTTGGAAGTTCTCGACCACGAGGTCCACCTGCTTGATGCGGTGGCCTTCCACCTCCCGCACGCGGGATCCGAGGCGCCCGTCGACGTAGAGTTCCCGGCCCTTGCCCGCGTACTGGGCCAGGGTCTCGGCCGCGCGCTCCCAGCTGTAAGTTATTTGGAATCCAGCCCCAGTAATCTCTGAGGAGGGGGCGCGGGGGAACCCCTCTCTGTGGATTCTGTGGAGAATGGGGATATGCCGGTTGGGGAGGTCGTGGCTCGCTGGCAGGCGACGCTGGCTGCCGCGCCGGAGGCCCAGAGGTGGCTGCAGCTGCAAGCGGACCTCGGTCTGGCCCCGCGGACGGTGGAAGCCTACGGGAGAGCGCTGGCCGACTATCTTGCGGTTTGCGCTCGCGAGCACATCGACCCTGTCCAGGCTGATCGCTCCGAGGTTGCCCGATACGTTCGCGACCTCACGGCACGACCGCACCCGCGGGGAGGCAACCTTCTCGCTCTGGACTCCGGCAGAGGGCTGGCCAACGCCACGCTCCAGCAGCGCCTGGTGGCGGTGCGCCTCTTCTACGATTACACGATCGAGGAGGGGTGGCGCCAGACCAACCCGGTCGGTCGCGGCCGGTACACCCCGGGGCGGGGCTTCGGTGGGCACCGCGATAGGGGACTGGTGCCCCGCTTCACCAAGCTACCATGGATCCCAACCGACGAAGAGTGGAAGGTCCTGCTTCAGGCTGCCCGCGATCTCTCGATCCGGGACCGGTTCATGCTTGCTCTCGCTTACGATGCCGGCCTGCGGCGCGAGGAGCTGTGTCAGATCTCCACCAGCGACCTCGACCCCGCGCATCGGACGCTCCGGGTACGGGCTGAGACCACCAAGAACCGTCAGGGGCGGGTGGTCCCCTACTCGGCGTCAACCGGCGTCCTCCTCCAGGCCTACCTGGCTCACCGCCGGACCATCACCACGACGCGCGGTCGCCTCTTCGTGTCGGAGTCCCATCGCAACCCAGCCGAGCCGATCAGCGTCTGGACCTGGTCAAAGGTGGTTCGTCGCCTTGGCGACGGCGCCGGCTTGCCTCGGTTCAGCACTCACACGCTGCGCCACCTCTGCCTCACCGACCTCGCCCGCTGCGGCTGGGACATCCACGCCATCGCCCGTTTCGCCGGCCATCGCACCACGGACACGACTCTGCAGTACATCCATCTCTCCGGACGTGATCTCGCCGCCAAGCTCGAGGCATCGATGGCCGGCATCCACGCCCTGCGAGTGGAGGGCCTTGAGGAGTGGCTGAGCTGACCGCGGCGGCGGCTTCGATTGGATTCCCACCTGCGGCTATCGAGGGGTGGGACCGCAGCCCTGAGCTGACGGCCGCCGAGCAGGATGCTATCGCGCGGCTGGTGCCGTGGCGGCGGCCGCCCCGCCTTCTCAGCGTGGAGCTTTGGCGCTTGGTCGGGCCGCTCCGCGACGTCCAGCGCCGCATGGGCTACCGCGACGCCAGCGGCCGGCTTCTGCTGCGGTGGGTTCTCCGCGACGTGCGCACCCGCGGCACTGCCTTCTGGGCGTGGTCCGCGGATGAGTGGGCAGCCACGGCTACCAGAGGGCCCCGCGAGAGTTTCTACCCGGTGGTGGGAGCAGCCTACCTCCTCGCCGGACACAGGGAGCTCTACCGGGAGTGGCCTCGGTTCCGGCGCCTTCCCTTCGCGCGGTCGGTGCTCGGAAGAGCGCCCGTCGGCGATGCGATTCGGCAGATCATCGATCAGCTCAACCAGGCGGGATATAGAGGCACCCCTGCCAGCCTCTGGCACGCCGCGCACCCGCTGTGTGGGCTGCTTCTGGACGCGGGCACCGCCGACGTCAGGGCGCTGACCCCGGAGGTCATCGCCGCCGCCTACCATCGCGAGCGGCCCCGAGACCGCCGCGGTGTCCGCCAGATAGTGCTCGTGCTCTGCACAAACGGGATCCTGAAGGCCTCCCCGCTGCCCCGGCACGGTAACTCCTCCCGCACCACAGACCATATGCCGCAGGCCGCCCCGGACGTTCCTCGCGAGTGGGCGGCGTGGTGCGAGCGCTGGCATCGCACATCTACTATCAGTCCCGCCGTCCGTGATCGCTACTTCGGCGATCTGTGCATAGTGGGCCGGTGGCTTGCGGTCCACCACCCGGAGGTGTCGACTCCTGCGGATTGGACCCGCCAGACCGCCCTCGAGTGGAGGACGGCCGTCACCCGCATGCGTATCGGCGATTGGTCCCCGCGGCTGCCGGGGTGCCACCGCGAGCGACTGGGGCATCCCCTGGGCGCACGCAGGCAGTCCGCCCTCCTCGTGACCATGAGGTCCTTCTTTGGCGACTGTCACGAGTGGGACTGGATACCAGTTCGGTTTGATCCGAAGCGAGCCTTCGCGCTGCCGCGCACGGTCCGTTCGCTCATCGGACCCAACCCCCGTGTGATCGCTGACGATGTGTGGGCGAAGTTGGTGTGGGCCGGACTGAATCTCAGCCAGGACGATCTCCCGAAGATCCAGGGCGTCTCGGGCCCCTACCAGTACCCGCTGGAGATGGTTCGCGCGGTGGCGTCGATGTGGCTCTTCGCCGGTCTCCGACGCAACGAGATCCTCCGTCTTCGCCTCGGTTGCATCCGGTGGCAGGCGGATGGTGTGGATCGCGCCGCTGACGATTCTCGGGCTGTCTGCCTTCTCGATGTCCCGGTGAACAAGACCGGCACCGCTTTCACCAAGCCAGTGGGGCGGGTGGTTGGGGACGCCGTCGCCAGATGGGAGGCTGTGCGCGCCGCCCAGCCACCGCTCGTGGACCAGAAGACCGGCGAGTTGGTGCATTTCCTGTTCATGCACAAAGGCGCCACCCTCGGAGAGACCTTCCTGAACCACTCGTTGATCCCCCTGCTCTGCCGCAAGGCCAACGTGCCGATGAAGGACGCGCGAGGAGGCCTCACCAGTCACCGGGCGAGAGCCACGATCGCGACCCAGCTCTACAACGCTCGCGACCCGATGACGCTCTTTGAGCTGCAGGCGTGGCTCGGCCACCGCTCCCCGCTCTCCACCCAGCACTACGCCGGGATCACTCCCAACATGCTGACCAAGGCGTACAAGGATGCCGGCTACTTCGAGCGCAACCTGAGGGCCGTCGAGGTGCTCATCGATCGTGAGGCGGTCCTGAGCGGCGCCGCGGCCCGAGGGGAGCCCTGGCAGTATTTCGATCTCGGCCACGGCTTCTGTACGTACAGCTTCTTCGACCAGTGCCCTCATCGCATGGCCTGCGCCCGGTGCGACTTCTACGTTCCCAAGGGGTCGACGCGCGCTCAGCTCCTGGAAGCCAGAGGCAACCTCGAGCGCATGCGCGCGGAGATCCCCCTCTCCGAGGAGGAGTTAGCCGCTGTGGATGAGGGTGAGACAGCGATCGACCGCCTGCTCGAGAAGCTCACGGACGTACCCACCCCGGCTGGCCCCACACCCCGGCAACTCGGCTTCACCCCATTGCCAATGGCGCCAGCCTAGTCGTCCTTTGCCGGGTCGCCGCGAGGGGTCGACACGCATGTCTCCCTGGGACGGAGGCGTATTGCGCGTGTCACCTCCGCAGGCAATGCGCCGCCTGGGCAGCGGCGGGCAACTACGGTGGGACGTCGGCGCCGGGCGCGGGCTCAGGGCATTCACTCCCCCTGGCCCTTCGGGGAGCTTCCGGGTTGGCCGGCGATGTCCTGCGCGCTGGAGAGGCTGATCGCCTTCGTGACATCCAAGCAGGGCGCGGCCTCGCTGCAACCCCCAAGGCAAGCTCGCCTGTGGCGAGGGGGCTTCCGCTCGCCCTTGGCGCGCCCCGCTCTCAGGACGCCACACGATCAACCTCAAACGGAGGACATCCCATGACCCGGAAGCAGACCAACGAGCAGAGCGTCGCCGAGATCATCGCCGAAACCGCCCCGGCGACGGCCCGCAACTTTGGAAGCAACCGCTTCCTGCTGCTTGGCCGCATCGCTGGCACGCCGGAGCTCCGACACACGCCTGCAGGTAAGGCAGTGCTCGACTTCGCCGTCGCAACGACCGTGGCCGGACGTCCCCAGTTCCACTCGCTGGTGGCTTGGGAGCGCAGTGCCGAGGTTCTGGCCCAGTACGGGACCAAGGGCCGCGAGCTCTACGTCGAGGGGCGGATCACCTCGCGCATGCGCGAGATTGAGGGCCACCGTATCAAGCAGGTGGACCTGGTGGTCGAGAGCTTCCAGCTCCTCGGACGACGGCTCGCGGTGGACGGCGCGCCCGGTGCGGAACTGGCTGTGGAGGGGGCCGCATAGGCGGCCCCTGCCGGTCCGGAGACGGCAGCGTGGGCGGCACGATCGCCCGCGCTGCTGTCCCGAAAGCCGAGACGTGGTCTGCCAGCAAGGTCGCAAGAGCGTGTGGGTGGACCGTCTCGTCCGTCGAGCGCAACTCATTGGCCGACCACCAACGGTGCCCCACCACGGCGCACCGTTCGCTATCAGTCCATCCGTTCTCGTCAATGTCTAGTGCACGGTCTCGTGAGAACCTTGACGGTGTAGTTGGTCTTGCGAGAATGGGCGAGGGTCGATCCCCTACGGTCCTGGCTTCACTGCGCGAACTGCTTGCATACCAAGTCAACTATGGCGGCGTGGGTACCTAGTTCGGCAGCCACGATCATTCCGTAGGGCCCAACCGCCGTAGGGTTTCCGTGGAGGTCGGAGACCACGCATCCAGCCGCCACGCAGATGGCCAGGCCGGCTGCGAAATGTACACTCTCGCGGAAGTCTCCATCGGAGACATAGGCGGCCCGCCGACCCGAGGCCACCCAGGTCATCGCGAGCGAGCTGGAAACCACCCTTGGTCTAAAGCGTGCGAGGAAGGCGTGATCAGCGGCGAGCGTCACTGCACGGAAGATCGACGCGTTCGGAAACGGCGGATCGAAATTGAGATCGACAAGCCGCGAGGCCCCGCTCGGGATGAGATGCACGTCACGACCTTCGGTGCGGGCGTACGAATCGTGCCCGTCAGACCAGTAGATCTCTCCGCCGAAGGGATCCGCGACCGCGGCAGCGTGCACCCGTCCTGACCTGCTGAGGGCAGCGTTTACGGCGACGACGCGCATGCCGGCCATGTAGTTCTGCGTCCCGCATAACGGGTCGATCAACCAGACGCGCACACTGTCTTTGCGGCCGGTGCGGCCGAATTCCTCGCCGAGGACCGCATCGGCCGGTCGCTCCCGCCGAAGGACCGCGAGCATCGCTGCCTCCGCCTCGAGATCGGCGGTGGTCGCGACATCACCGCCGCCCTTATCGACGGTTATCCTCGCGGTCCCAAACTGGCGACGTATGACCTCGGCTCCCTCACCAACCGTGGAGATGGCCACCTCGACGTCGCTCATCGCAGACTGTCGCCGCGAGCCGATCCGCCCTTCCATGTGTCTCTCTAACTCCTATTCGCCAGGAGATCCTCGCGCTCATCCACCGCTCCTGCGGGGGTGACCGCCACGTCCTGCCTGAGGTCGTGCCGGACGTCCTCTTCGGGGAGAACGCGGTCATGGTCGTCGATGGGAATCGTCCGGCGGTCTCGCTCCAGCACTCCGGCTACGACGCCTTCAGGCCGGCAACCAGGTACATCACGTTACCGCCGGCCGTCGAAAGTGTGCCGCTCCGAATCGCGGCCAGCTCTGCCCCCATCTCCGCCAACCTTGCCGACCAGGCTCCGGGGAACGCAGAAGCCTCGCCCCCGCCCGCCAGGAAGTATCGGCGGGTCTCATCACGGCTCCAGAACCATCGCTCATCCGACAGCGCCGCAGCGCGGGCCTCGGCCGACGCGGCCTGCTCGGGAGAGGCGTAGGGCGGCCAGAGTGGAGATGTCTTGTCGGAGAGATAGCAGGCCACGACGTCGAGCCCAGCCTCGGCGAAGTACCCGGGCAGGAGATCGCCCGCCGAGTTGTCCCCCTCACCCAGAGCGGCCTTGCCAGCCTCACACGTCGCGTAGAAGGCGAGTGCGGACGCCAGCGCCCTGGGACCGGACTGCGCCGAGACGCTCGTGCGCACGACCTGGCCAGCCAGGTTGTTGGGTTCGGCCACGAGGACCGTCCCGCCAGGGCGAGCCACCCGGCACATCTCGCGGAGCACGGCCACCACGTCTGCCACGTGGATGAGGACGGTCTGGCAGGTGACCAGATCGAAGTGACCATCGGGAAGGGGAAGCTGCTCGCCCCGACCCTGGAGCACGGTTGCCGTCGTGGCGGGACGGTCTTCGACGAGGACCGCGTGTTTGACCCAGGCCACCTCCGGGTCGACGCCGACGCTCTCGGTCAGGGCGGGGAGCACGCGGGTCAGCGCCTGAGACCAGTGCCCCAACCCGCAACCCACGTCCAGCAGCGAGCGCGTCGGTCCGAGCCCCAGGCGCGAAACCACCAGCTGGAGGAAATCCTCGTTCCACCAGAAATCACGCTGCTTGTCGAAGAAGGCCGCCGAGTGACCCGACGGCCGGTCCGCTGTCATAGACCGAATCCGTTTCCCTGGCTGGCTTTCGGTGCGGTTATGCACGGAGCCGCTTACGACAGTAATACCACGCAGCGCGTCCAGCTTGTGCGACCCCGTGACCGGAGTCGGTGCTCTGCCTCAGCGGCCGGAGAGCGCCTCCCCGATGAGCTGCGCCACGACCTCCGGTTGCTCCAGCTGCGGCCCGTGCGCCGCGCCGGCCACCACCCTGTGGCGCCCCTGAGGCAGGCGTCGGGCCAGCTCGGCGCACCGATCACGAAGGAAGGGGACGTCCCGGTCACCGCAGACGACCATGGCGGGGACATTCACCTCGGGGAGGCGGGCCCACGCATCCGTTTCGCCGACGACAACGAGCTCAGGTCGACGGTCCCGAAGGACAATGGCATTCATCGCGAGAGCAAGGTCGCGCGTCGGGCCGCTCACGCGACCCTCCGGCTCGGCCGGGCCATCGAGCCACAGCCAGGTGTCCCAACGATTCGCCGCGTCCAGGTCGCCGGCGGCAAGGGCCGCCTCACGAAGCCGGTCGAGCCGGTCCGATGCGGGGTCCGGGCTGGGCACCGGCGCACCGCTCACGGCGGGGGCGAGCAGCACGAGCCCGGCGACCCGGCCCGGCTGGGCGAGCGTCGCATCCAGGGCGAGCCGACCGCCGGCCGAGCTGCCAACCAGCCATGCGGGCCGGTCCGCCACGGCGTCGAGGACGGCCATGAGGTCGTCGAGGTGGGAGAAGGGGGTCGTCGGCGGGCCCGTCTCTCCGAAGCCACGTCGATCGTAGGCGACTATGGTCGCGGTTGACGCGAGCCGGTCGGCCACGTCGTACCAGCTCCGGCGGTCGGTGCCACCGGAGTGGAGCAACACTACCGTCGCACGGGCATCTCCAGACCGCCAGCACTCACCCATGAGCCGGCTGGTACCGCCGCTCACGGCGATGGGCTGGCCACGCATCACGTTGACATTTTGCGGCCCGCCGAGCCGCCAGTCGAGGGGGGGTATGAGCGTCTCCTTCCGCGCTGTTCCGTTCGATTGCACCGAACGTGATTCCACAGAAAGACCACCGTGTGGAAGGTGGCGACCCCC
>PLTL01000170.1 GCA_003164475.1 Candidatus Dormiibacterota bacterium
GCCCCGCCGAGGTGGCGAAAGCGATCGGCCAGTTCGTGGCGGCGCTGGCCGCCGGTCAGGGACGGTAGGGGCGGTCCCCCGCCCGCCGGGCCGTCACCGCCGGTAGACGCTGATCGGATTCGTCGAAGGGTAGACGGTCTCGATCGGTAGCATCTGCAGGATCGCACGCGTGTCCGGTTCCGACCAGGGCAGCCAGACAGCGACAGCCACTTGGCACCCCCGCAGCTCGGTCAGAGAGGTCACCTCCGAGAACTCATCCGTGTAGGCGTCGAAGCTGCTCATGTCACCCAGGCCACAGACGCGCAACCCGTCGGCGTGTGCCTGATCAATCACCGCCGCCACCTCCAGATTCGCCTCCTCAGGCGCCCCGAACCCGGAGTACTGAGTGAGCAGCACCGCGGCCACCCCGGCCATGGCCACCACGGACGCCGGTTTCCAGGCCCTCACCGCGGCCGCGATGCCCACGCCGGTCAAGGGCAGGGTCCAGCAGAAGAGCCGAGCATAGAGGTCAAATGGCTGAATCACCAGCCACAGCCCTGCCATCATCGCGAGCAAGGCGAGCAGGGCAGCGACCGTGCCGCGATCACGGCGGTAGCGGTAGCCTGCGAACAGCACCAGCGGAACGAACGCCGCGGCGGCGATACCCGGGAAGTCGAGATCGAAGACGGTGATCGGGAAGCTCGGTGAGAAGAGCCTCCCACGGTAGTCGACCGCCATGCGGACGATGGGCAGGAAGGAAATGGCCACTCCGCTGGACACTCCCGCGAGCATGCGAAGGCACCAGCGGCCAGAGAGCTGGCGCCGGGCCCCCAGGTAGGCGGCCTCGCAGACCACGACGGGCACCATGAAGATGTTTGTCGCCACCCCGGCAGCCACCGCCGTCATGTAAGCCAGTCCCTTCCACAAGGCGTCCGCTCGCTGCAGAAGCAGGGCCGCGGAGGCGATCGCGCAGAGGAGCAGCAGCGTGTAGCCGCGGACGCTCTGAGCCCATAACGCGAAGGTGGGATTGCTGGCCAGGTATGCGCCCGCGCTCAGCCCCGCGATCGCCCCGAAACGGCGCGCGCACGCAACGGTCAGGATCGCGATCGCCGCTAGAGCGGCCACCAGCGGGATCACGCGCATCACGACCTCGCTGTCGTTCCCCGACGCCGAGAAGACGACGTGGTCGAGGAACGAGAGAAGGGGGTGGTTGTTGTTGACGATCTGCCGGGTCAGGGCATCCAGCGGAGAGGCGGTGTGAATGAAGTTGCCCACTGTCACCGACTCGTCGTAGCCAAAGTTGCGGCCGAAACCCAGAAGGTAGATGGGGAGCATGGCTGCGATCACGGCCGCCACCGACAGACAGCTCGCTGGCCACGAGGCCGCCGCGGTCCAGCCATGTGCGACCGCCCCGGGCGAGCCGTCCGCCCTGGCCCGGCCGGCCGCGATAGCGCCAGCCGCAGCGGAAGCCGCGTCCTCCGGCCCTCTCATCGACAGCCGCCTCCGCCGCTCATCCGCGCGTCTGGCTGCCGTCCACGCCAGCCCGCCGCCTGCGTTGCATCCAGAGCGGAAGCACCCATCTCAGCGGTTCCCCGACCACGCGTCCGGACCACCGGATCCATGGATCCTGCCGGGCCGGCGACCCTTCCATCTGCCACAGCTCGATCTGAACACCCAACTCGTAGGCGGCGTACATCGCGGAGAAGAAGAGTCCAGGCAGGCCGTCCTCATAGCAGCGTCCGACCACGTAGCGTCCGCCGAACTCGCGGGAAAGGCGATACAGCATCCTTCCCACTCCGAACCTGGCACCCTTCGCGTGACGCCGTTCTGCCTCGTCGTGAACGTACCGAGAGAACTTCTCCAGAACCTGGTGCGGGGTGCGCCAGGGGACATGCATCACGATGCACGATCCCGTGCCCGAGTCAGAGCCTGACACGACGTGGCAGCGCAGCCCGCGCACGTCGGGATTCGTGTGGATCGTCGTCGGCCACTCGAGGCGGCCCCTACGAAAGAGTCGCGGATGGTGGAATTCGATCGCTCCGGGGGCGTGCAGCTCGCGCCCGAAGATGGAGTTAACATAGGGGAGGAAGATGACATCGCACTCGTCCTCGTTGACGAGAAGCCTCAACTCACGAGCCAGGTCACTGCCGATTCGCTCATCGGGATCCAGCAACAGGATCCAGTCGCCGCGGGCGTGGGCCATCCCGGTCGCACGAACCGAGTCGGCGTACTCGACGATGGGGTGCTGTAGGACGGTGGCACCATGGCGAGCGGCCAGCGACCGCGTGCCATCCGTGCTCTCAAGGTCGACCACGATGACTTCGTCGACCAGCCCATCGAGGCTGATCAGGCACTCCTCCAGTATGTCGGCTTCGTTCCTCGCGACGATTACGGCGGCAATGGTCGGTGTCGGCGACGTGACGCTCACCTCCTCAGCTCCGGCAGAAGCCCCGGCTCGACGGGGCTTCCAAGTTCCGTAACGCTACCCATTCGGGGCCTGAGATCGGCCACCACCGCTCTCACTGTTCCCCGTTCGATGAACGTCGCCGCGGCGGCGAAGGCGATCAGCGCCAGTGCCGCGCCGCCCATCGTTCCCAGCGCCGTCATCGGAAGAACCATGAACAGAAGCCATGTGAGAGCTCCGATCGCCAAAGCCAGCAGAACCCCGGGGAGCATCTGGCGCGCCCATTGAAACGCCACCACGCGACGTGCCTGCCAGAGCGCAAAGGGCGTGCTGAGCGACGACACGATCAGACCGCGCCAGGCAATGCCGACGAAGCCGAAGCGAAGTACCAGTGGCACGCCGATGCCCCAGTCGGCGACCGTCCATGCCAGCGTGAAAGCCAGAGCCACACGCCCCTTGCCGGCCGCATAGTAGAGGCTGAAGAAGGACGAGGCGAGCACGGGGCCAGCCCACATTGTGATCGCGAAGAGATAGAGGGACGGAAGCGCGGGTGCCCAGCGGCTTCCGAACAGCGTATCGACCAGGCGTGCTCCGATGACAAGGGTGATGACCGAGATCGGCAGCACGGTGACTGCCGAGAGACGAATGATCCGCTCCACCATGGCCTGGAGAAGCTTCGGGTCGGCGCGCGCTCGGGCGAAGAGCGAGAAGGTGAGATCGGACAGAGGATAGGAGACGAGCAGGGGGATTGCGCCGATCATGTACGCCCAGTTCAGATAGCCGACGGCCGCCGCTCCCACGGCGGCGCCGACGAAGACCGGCGTGATGGCGTCCTTTGCGTAGGTGACGATGGTCTGCGCCTGGAAGATGGCACCGAAGCCAAGGAGCCGGCGCAGGCAGGTGCGGGTGAGCCCGACCCGAAGCCACCAGGGCAGGAAGGCGGTGACGGCGAGGGAGCCGACTACGGCCTGGGCGAGCGCGGCGATGACGAACCCGGTGGTGCTCAGCCCCAGGCAGGCCAGGACGACCGCGGTCCCCTGGAAGACGAGAGCCTGGATCGAGTCCACGACGGCGAGCGGCCCGTAGCGGAGCTGGCGCTCGAGCCTGGCGGCCGGGATGGTCTTGAGCGCCGTTATCGGCACCGACAGTCCCAGGCCGACCCCAACGATCATCGCCGTGCTCCCGAGGTGGGTCAACGTGCCAAGAAGGATGCCGGCCAGCGCCGCGCCCGCGCACAGCGTGGCCGCGATCACCAACTGCACGGTGAAGACGGTGCTCATCTCCTCAGGGGTGGGGGGGTGATCCTGCTGGATCAATGCGGCGGCCAGGCCGCCGTCGCCGATGCTGCCGAGGAAGCCGACCCCGAACGACACGATGACAAACAGCCCGAGCTGCTCCGGTCCCACCAGACGGGCCATGAGAACCAGACCGATGAAGGCAATGCCGCGCACGGCTGCGCTGCGGGCGAGGGTGATGGCCCCGCCCCGCGTGGCGCGCGCGCGTATCTCCGCGCGTTTGACGGGTGTCACGCCAGGTGCCGCGCCGGCGGGCCGCACCGGATCGTCGGTGCCCCCGCTCTCCGTGCGGGCGATCCGGGGAGCCGGGACGGCCCCATCGGGGCGCAGCAGGCCTGCGACCACGGACCGCCACCTCGCGACGGTGTAGTGCTCGCGGACGTGACGATTCGCCGCATCCGCCTGGCTCCGCTGCAGGTGTTCGTCCTCAATCAGGCGGAGCACGCCGTCGATGAACGCGGCGTCGTCCTCGGCAACGATGGCCGGGAAGCCGGAGGCGAAACCGCGGAGCGCTGGTGGCGAGACGATCTGCGGGATCCCCGCCGCAGCGGCGTCGAGCACCTTGATCTGAATCCCCGCTGCGTGATCGAGGGGGACGACCGCGACCCGGGCGCGTGAGCACACCTCCGAGAGGTCCCCAAAGTCCTCCACGACGTCCCACCCATGGGCGCTCGCCATGTCGCGGACCTCCTGGATCGGCGTGGCTCCGGCGAGCAGGAGGGAGAGGCCCGGCCTGCGCCTCTCCAGCGCCGGCCAGAGTCGGGCGAGCCTGCGGACCGCGGCAACGTTGGGTGGGTAGGAGAGGGTTCCGAAAAAGAGCAGATCGTGATCGGGGTCGCCGGCTCTCGGCACACCCTCGTTCCGGATTGGAATCGGCAGCCAGATGGCGTCGAGCGCGGCCGCATCCCCGTACCCTGCCGCGACGCGCCGGGCGGGACTGCTGCGCGACCTCTCCTCGAATCCCCGGTGACTCCAGCTCAGCAAGCGGAATCCCACCCTGCGCAGGGGCCCTCTGACCACCCGACCCCGATCCGCGTACGCGATGCTCAGCCGGTCCACGAAGTCGAGCACCTCAGTGGCGGCGATCCCGTGAAGACGCGGGTGGTACGCGCGGGCGGTCACGAACACCGCGGCGTCGGGCATAGTGGCTCGGAGACGATCGGCCGCGCCCCGCGCGTCCCACGCCAGGGTTTCGAGCACGCTCCGACGGCGGACGAGCGCGACCAGGTCGGACAGGCTCGGCGGGCGCAACCGACGGCGGTGGTCCACCATGAGGGCAACCTCGGCGACGGTCGCCTCCGCATCGTCAAGCATCGCCCGCCACCCCTCCACCCGGCGACGCTCGCCACGGCCGGCGCGGCGCCCGAGGTGGACGATCGTGACCCGGAGAGGGCGCGTGCCAGAGACTGCCGTCATCGCGTCGCTCCCGCTCTCCTCAACAGCCACCACGACCGGGGCCACAGAGCGGCTCTCGCCACCCGCCACCGACGACCGGTCTGCAGCGAGCAATAGCGGCGGAGGGAGCGAATACGGTCCAGTTCGACCGCCGCTGTCGACCGCGCCGCCGCAGAGCCCCCGACGGCATGCCGACCCGGTTCACCACCGGGCAGGCGGACACGCATCGACGGAAACCGTGCCGCCAGGCGGCGGGAGAGGTCGACATCCTCCATGTAGAGGAAGTAGCCGGCATCGAAGCCTCCCACCTCCTGGAGACGCGCGGTGTCGATCGAGAGAACGGCGGCAGACACCCAGTGGGTGGCGAGCGGCCACGACCCCGACCTGGCACCGAGCAGGGACGCGTAGGGGATCCTTCCCGCGGTCAGAAGCCTCGAACCGAGGTCCCGCAGCCTGCTGCGTCTTCCCAGCCCCCTGCCCAGGCGATGGCCCATGGCCACCGCGGCGAGGGCACCCGGGTAGGGGAGGACCGTCCATGTCGGCTCGCCGCGGTCGTCGTCGAGGCCCACCGCCACCACCTCGTCGGGGTCGGTGCAGGCCAGGAGACGCCGATGCTCGGGGGTGAGCTGGGTGTCGGGGTTGCAGAGCACTACTCGGGGGGTGCGGACCAGCTCCAGAGCCGCGTTGACCCCGGCGCCGAAGCCGACGTTCCCGCCGGACAACACGTCGGTAGCAGAGCGATCCTTGACGGTGCCGATGGGCAGCAGGTCGTCGTTGTGCACGAGGATCACCGCATCCTCCGGCTCGAGCCAGGAAACGTCGATGGCGGTGACCCCGAAGGCGACAGAGACCATGGTGAGCGGGTCGAGAGAGGGAATCCGCCGACCCGCGCTCGGGGCGGCGGCACGGGGCCCCACACTCATGCCGTGGCGACTGCCAGGATCTCCTGACCCACGCGGAGATCATGGCGGAGACGGATCGCCAGTCCGGCCTGGAGGATCTCGGCGACGGCCCGCTCCGACCCTCTTGCGATCAGCCCGTCCGGCGCGCCGCCCCGCCGCAGTGCCCGGCTCCCAGTCGCCGCGTAGGCAGCGCCACGAGGTGTGGTCGTGAGAAGCCCGGCGGTCAGGCCGGCGCTCTGCAGAGTGCTGACCAGACCGGAAACGCTGTAGATCCTCAGATGGCGAGGCGGCTCGAGCCCGCGCCAGTGCTCCCGGTAGCGAAGGTGCAGCGCGCTCCCGGCATTGGGAGTGGTGATCAACACCCGCCCACCGACGGCCAGGATCCTCCTGCATTCCTGGAGCAGCCGCTGAGGGTCATGGACATGCTCGATGACGTGGTTCATGACGATCAGGTCAAACTTCCCACTGGGGTACCCCTGATCCTCCAGCTCACCGACCTCGGCTCGGATCCCGCGCCGCCGGGCGGCTGCCACGGCGGCCGGGTCAGGGTCTATGCCCGCCGCGTCCCAACCCAGCGACCGAGCAAATGCGACGGCTGATCCACCTCCGCATCCAACGTCGAGCATGGTCACCGGGCTTCCAGCGTGCATGAGGGCCACCGCAACGTCGGCTTCCGCGCGCTGACCGGCCCAGACGTGGATCGGCAGGGCGAGCAGCATCCGCACCGGCGCGGCCACGTGGGTTGTCGAGTACCCGTATCTCTCGTCCACGTAAGCGGACCGGAGCAGGGGCATCAGACGGTGTGCGAAACGTCGGGCCGAGGCGTCGACATCTCCATCGTGGGTGTGGTATCGCCGATAGGCGAGATGGATGTCCTCGGCTACCGGTTGCGGGTCGAGCCAAAGCGTTCTGCAACGGGCACAGCGCCGAAAGGACCAGCTGCCCTGGGTGGCATAGAGACCGTCAAGCAGACCCGAGTACGCGACAGGTCCAGAGCTTGCGCAGGCAGGACAGCGGGGCACCGAGGCCGTGCGCATTCCGCCGGGGCTGCCCGACGGCTCGCCGGAGCGGGCGGAACGGAACCTCGCCGCGCTGGCACCGTGAGCAGGCGCGCCGCTGAACCAAGCGACCATCGTTATCGCCCGCTGA
>PLTL01000018.1 GCA_003164475.1 Candidatus Dormiibacterota bacterium
AGGAGCACCAGCCCGAGCTGGTCACCGTCTACTGGGGCTCCCAGGTCGACGAGGCCGCCGCCGCGGTCGTGGTCGAGCGCCTACGGGGCGGCTTCCCGGAGACCGAGTTCGAGCTGCACCGGGGCGGCCAGGACCACTACCCGTACATCCTCTCCCTGGAGTAGCGGCAGACCAGGCTGGCCCGAGTTGCCGCCGCCGCGTTCAGGGCAGGAGACGCACCGGCGTCCCGCCGAAGCTGGCGTAGACGGAGAAGGTGTCGCCGGCCGTCGCCTTCGAGTTCACCGAGTAGTACAGGTTCCAGTAACAGGCGGACGCGCTCGCACTGGTACTGGTGCACGATGACGCACCGGATGTGGGGACGGTGTAGTCAGTGGGGACCGTGATGTTGAATTGGAGCCACTGCCCGTTCCACAGGGACGTTCCGCCGCCATTTGCCGCAGTCTGGATGACTGCATCGTACTGATCATTGCTGGTGTCAACTCCCGACACGTCGTCGGCGTTGGCCTCAGCGGTGGAGCCGGAGGTCACCAGTGACGTCCCAATATCGGGGATGGTCGTCGCTGTCGTTTGGGCGAAGAGGTCGTTCGCCGAGCCGGAGGAAGGCGGTGTCGAGCACCCTGCGCTGGTGCTTCCCGGAACCGCGTCAGTTGGTTCAACAATTCCGGCATACGCCGCGCCGCCTCCGACGTCGCCGACGTCGAAGAGATCCACGGTGATGATCTGACCCGCGTATGAGGGGTCGAGGTAGAAGAGGGGGATCTCGAAGTTCTGACACGTGCCTCCCTGGACTGGGGTGTAGACGGTCATGTCGTTCATCGCCGAGACCGTGCATCCCGTGCACAGGCCGCCTGACGGGACCACTCGCACCGCGTAGGCGTCGTGGGCAAGGGGCTGGTTGCTCGACTCATCGACGGGGTTGGCACCCGTGGTTTCGGAGGCGCCGACGGTCTGGCCCTTAGCGCCAAGGGTGTCCACCCTCAAGCGGTAGTACTCAGTCACCGCGGTGCTGTTAACAAGGTACCCGCCCATCTGGTCCGCGGGCTGATAGAGGTCGGTCGAGTCGACCGCGAAGTTGGGATCTCCGGCGGGGTTGATCTGCTCGGTCGGCTGAATTACCGAGACCCACTGGTGGAACATGGCGGGGACCTTTCCGCTAACCGTGATGAGGGCCGAGCTTCCTCCATACTTTCCAAAGTAGCCGTAGCTCGCGTATTGGGAGGCGGGTGAGGGGGATAGGGTGGTGGGCTGGTAGGTGGAGTTAACCTCCAGGTTGGTAGCGTTGAAGGGGTAGAAGATCTGCTGACTGAGCTCCGTCTCGCCGGTGGACGATGCCAGCGTGGGCACGGAGAAGAGTGTGTAGGCCATAGCGGAGTAGTCGGCCTGGGTGCCATCCGGAGTGGCGGCCGTGCAGGTGTTGGTGGTCTTGCCGCCGACTACGAGATAGGCGGTGCAGTCGTCGGCAAAATCACTGTCGTCATCGTGAATTGTGTAGACAGAATCGTTGGCGCCGTCATCAGTGTTGGGGTCGAAGCTCGGGTTGTAGACTTGGACGTCGGCGGTTTGCCCGGCGGGCACGGTGATGAGGTAGTTCTGACCACCATCGTTGTTGAGCGGGTCGCTGTCCGTGCCGTTGAGTCCGTTGATCGCGTGGTAGTCGGGGGTGCTGGCGATGCACTCGCCGGCGGCACCGTCGGCTCCGCAAGTGTCACCAGAGTCATTGGGGGTGGGGGTAAAGGGGTCGCCCTGCGAACGGGCGACACCCCAAGCCTCGGAACGCAGGACGTAGTAGCTGCTACCGATGCCCAGTCCGGTGCCAGAGGTAGGTACGCAGTAATCACCCGCCTGGCTCGTGGTGGGGATGCCATCGCAATTGGTGCTTTGGACCAGCGCTGAGCCCAACTGGTTCCCGGGCTGACCGAGGGCGATCGGAGGCAGGTACTCGGCGGTCGCGGTCCGCTGCACCACGTGAGGCCCGAAACCGACGATCTGGAGGAAGGTCGTGGGGACGGTTACCTGGACCGTGACGGTGAGCCGGTTGGTCGCGGTCTGGGTAACGACCACGCAGGGTGAGGGAGCGGACGGGTTGTTGGCACACGTGCCCGATCCCTTGTTGGGGAAGCCGTTGCGCGCAACCTCGATGAGGGCCGTCTGGGTGGCGTCATTAATGTCGCTGGGGAGATAGACGACGCCGGCCAAGGCACCGGCCGCAGCGGCTCGCTCCACCTGGTCGCTGCTGAAGTAGCTAACGCCCGCGTCGATGGCGAGTCCGGTGATGACCAGGAGGAGGACGGCCATGAGGGCAAACAGGAGCATGACTTGACCGCGCGCCCCGCGGCGGCGGGTCCGGACCGGGCCTGATCTCATGGTGGTCATCACTCCTATGGGGAGAGCCGGAGGACCGTGTACTGGGTGTCGGCCGTCCACGTGAACATCCGCAGACTAGGTGAGGTGTACGAGAAGACGATGCGCACTCCCAACTCGGATTCATCCGGCTGGGTTTGGTAGCGCTGACCGAGTGTGTAGCAGTCGATCGGCGTTGAGACGCAGCTGGACGCGTAGATCGTCGGCGCCGTCACGGTGGTGCCACTGACGGTGTAGACGTTAATCGGCTCATTCAACGTGGAGCTGTAGGCGCCGTTATTGGGGGGGCATGTGCCGGCGGAGAAGGTCGTGCAGCCGGGGTTGCCGACCCCACCCCCGCCGTTCGGCTCGTAGATGTCGATCTCCTTCACCACTGCGTTGGGCATCTTGCCATTCACGATCGGGAGCATCTGGTTGATGATGTCCATATCGACCGTACACGTTTCCTGATCGTTGGTCAGCAAGGGTGTGCAGTTGACGGCAGTCCCGCTCGGAGCCGTATTCCCCAGCTCGGCGGCGAAGCGAGCGCCGGCGCGGGTCGCCTGAAGAGCCGTGTCGTTGTCCGCGATGAGATCGGCCGCGGTCCAGGAGCCGAGAAAGAGAAGGATCATGAGCGGGAGGATGATCGCAAGCTCGACCATCGCCTGACCGGTGCGGTGCGAGTGCCGTCTCACGTCTAGCTCACCAGCACCTGGGGCTCGAGGCGGAAGACGTTGCTGGTGCTGAAGTGTAGGACGCTCGCGGTGGCGATGAGGGAGTACTGATAGGAGATGACGAGCCGGGCGAAGTCGGCATTGTTACTGCCGACGTTGCGCGAGACGGGTTGCCACAGGACGCTGGTGCTGGGAACCAAGCTGCCATTTACCTCGTAGCGGTTCTCGCAGTAGCCACCACCGCACCCAGTCGTATCGTTGCACGGCAGGGTCCCGCCACCGGGGATCATGCCCGTGCTGTCGCATTGGTCGACTGGCGCTCCGTTGCTCTGCCGGATGCGCCAAATGTCGATCTCGGTGACCTGGATGAGGGGCGTGCTGGTCAGACCCGCGGCATCCATGCGGCAGATGGCCACCGCGTCCGCATTGGCGGAGCAACCCGCGGGAGGCGTGGCGCAAACGCCGGCGTTTGCAACGATGCAGTTGCCCTCCGCCGCGAGTGTGGCGCTGCCCACGTCAGCAGCATTCTGGACGGCGGCACGCGAGTAGAGCAGGAAGCCCGCGTTGACGAGGGAGAAGACCAGGAAGAAGAAGAGGCCGCCCACGAGGGCGAACTCCACGG
>PLTL01000099.1:0-197 GCA_003164475.1 Candidatus Dormiibacterota bacterium
GCGAGCGCGGCATGGAGACCACCGAGGTGGCGGTGATCGCGGGGGTCATCGTGGTCGCGGCCGTTGCCCTGGCCGCGATCCTGTACCACGTCATCACGGCCAACGAGTCGGCCATCACCGGAGGCTGAGGCTGACCGGCGATGGCTCCGCGCAGACACCGTGCCGCCGCCCCGTTGCCCCGCCGTCGCGGGCGGGCG
>PLTL01000099.1:246-3170 GCA_003164475.1 Candidatus Dormiibacterota bacterium
TCGGCCACCGCCAAGGGCCAGGCCATGTCCGCCGCGTCGCAGATGGGCTCCGGGGTGCTGGTTTCCCCTGTCGTCCGCGTGACCGAGAGCGGCGGCCTGGTCACGGTGACGGTCACCGGGCGGGCGGAGCAGCTGGTGCCGGGAATCCCGGTCTCCGTCAGCGCGTCGGCCTCCGCTCCCCTCGAGGGACTCCCTGCGAACCCCAGCGGGTTCACGAATTCCGAAGCGTCCTCGGCCGGGAACACGAGTTTAGGGGCTGGCGGATGAGCATGCACCAGCGCTTCGGTTCGGGGAAGTCATGCCAGGGTCAGGGGCTGGACCTCGAATGCGGCGAGACCGGGGTGATCGACGGTCTCGGTGTAGCGGAGAGCGGCCTGGGTGCTGAGGCCGAAGAGAGCGTTCAGACGCCGGCAGTCCCCGTGCGTAGCCTGTGCCTCCTCGAGGATCCGATCCTCGCGCAGGAGCTGGGCGGCGGTCCCGAGCTTGAGGCCGATCCAGCGCTTCCCGAACGGCACCTCCCGGGTCGCAGTGCGGAGATGGATGAAAAGGTGAGGGTTGGCGGTTCGCGGCCACCGGGCGTTCCGGAAGTCGAGGTACGCACGCAGGCGCGAGCGGACCGGATCGGCAAGGATGATCTGCCGCTCACCGACAAGCAGCCGACCATCACGAACATCAGTCAGCAACAGGTGGCGAAGTTCGTCGGTGCGCAGTCCGTGGAAGGTGAGCAGAGCCGCCAGAGCGGCCTGCACCGGATCGGGCGACTGGAGGAGCCGACGCACCACCTCCACATCGACAGGGAGCGGCTGATTCTGTTCGTGGCTCCCGATGGGGATGCCGCGGGTGGGGTTCGCAAACACCATCCTGCGGCTCTTCAGCACCTTGAAGATCGAGCGCAGCCCCGCCAGCGTGGTGGCCCGGCGGGTTCCCCCCGCTGGCAGGGTGGCGAGGACATCGTCGCGCGACACGTCCCGCAGCGACTCGTGTCCGCCCAGCGCCCAGGCCCGCAGCGTCGGCAGGGTCCAGTAGACCCGGGAGACGATGATGCTTCTCGAGCGCGGTCGGTAGCGTGGCGAAGCGGTGCTCCCATCGCGAAGCACCTCGAACCAGACCCGGAGCTCTGTCACCATCGGGGCGGGGAGGGCCGCCACCTTGCGCTCGAACCACGCGTTGATCGCCGGAGGGCGGTCGTCATCCAGCATGCCGACGTCCGCGAGGACGGCCCGGACGCCACCCACGGGAAGGTGCACCGTTGTGAGAGCGCTGATCTGGCTCGCCTTGAACGGCGGGACCGGCTCATCTTGGAGCGCAACCAGGACCCTGAGCGCGAGCCTCACCATGATCGTCCGCGTCTTGCTCCAGCCGTGCCTGGACGTGTGGTCGAGGGCAGCCTGATCGAGGAGACGGCCGAGCTCAGAGGTGGGGCGGGTGCCGACCGTCTGCCGCCGTGTCGCCTCGAGGTCCACGGGATGGTCCAGCAGAACGAGCTGCCGCTGGTGAGGGCTGTTGTCGGCTGGCGTGGGCGACGGCCCACGCTCCAGGACGCCGCGACTCCCCCCGTGCGTCTGCCGCCAGTTGGCGAACCAGAGCTGCTGGCCACCGATGCCGCCGGAAGCGAGCTGCCGGAAGTGATGTGGACGCCGGTCCCAGGTGGCCTGAAACCAGCACAGCCGACAGACGCCCCGAGGGTTCACGGGCACCTCTCGCCGGCAGGTGTCGCACACCCCGACGCTGTATCTCTGCCGCCAGCGAGCGCATCCGTAACAGAGCCACTTGGTGTGCCGCGTGACGCCCCACCCGAGGCAGTCGCGGCAGGAGGTGAGCAGCTGAGGCGCGGCCAGGTGGCAGCGGCCACAGAGGCCATTCGAGTAGTAGTCAGCGGTCGACCCGCAGCGCCTGCACGGGGGCGGCTCGACGGGCCCGTTCGGGGCGCAGTCGAAGCAGTAGCTGACCTCTTGGTAGGCCACCGGCCGTTGCCCGCAGATGCTGCACGGACGCGGCGGTCTCATGCCGGGGGTAGCGAGCGGTGGCGTCCGAGGCGCGGAGTGATCGGGGTGGCCGGGCCGCCCTGGGCTTCACGAGCCGGCTGCCGATTCCTCACCCGTTCCGGCTCGCGGAGCAGAAGATCGGCCGGGCTGCACTCGAGGACGGCACAGATCACGTCGAGGTCGTCGAGCCGGATCGTGGTCGGGGTGCTCGTCCAGAGCGCCGACATCTTCCCGGCGCTGATCTCAAGGCCGGCATCCGCCAGGCGTCGGCGCATCTCGGTCGATTTCCAGATGCCGCGTTCGGCGGCTGCCATGCGCAGGTTCCAGCGCATCAGTTCACCTCCCGTCGAGCCCGAGTCGGCGCGCCACCCGTTGGTTGGCGACCTCCCAGGCCTGCTCGATGTGGTTCTCGTGGACGTGGATGTAGCGGGTCGTCGTCGAGAGCCACTCGTGGCCGAGGAGCTCCTGGATCGCCTTGAGGTCGACGCCGCGGGCGTACATGGACGAGGCACAGAAGTGGCGCAGCCCGTGCGGCGTGAGCCGCCCTGCCCAGGAGGGCAGCCAGCGGACCACCGCCCCGGCGAGACCGTCGCGCAGCGCGTTGGCGCCGACGCGCGGACATCTGCCGGAGTCAGCCAGGCGTCGTTCACTGGGAAGCAGCGGGGCGTCAGGGTCCGACCAGTCGTCACCGAACTGATGGCGCACATCGGTCATCCACCACTCGAGCAGCCGGTCCACCGAGTTGATGGTGGGGACGAGGCGGGTCTTGGGGCCCCGGCCTCGGCTCCCCTTGCCATAGCGGATGTGCAGCTTGCCTCGCGGTCCCAGGTCGGGCCGCCAGTCTCGGATGTCGAGCATCACCGTCTCGTTGATCCGCAGACCTGCACGACGCCACAGCGACGCCGCCAGGTAGTCGCGGGCCGCCGGCAGGAACTTCCG
>PLTL01000099.1:3264-3825 GCA_003164475.1 Candidatus Dormiibacterota bacterium
CCCGCCATCCACAGCGGGCGATCGAGGAAGCGGAGGAACTCGAAGATATGCGACCGCTCCGCGGCGACCTGCCGGTCGGTGACACCAGCGCCCAGAGACGCCAGAGCGTGTTGATCGACCAGTTCCTGCTCGAAGTCCTCGGCTTCCTGGAGCGTAGCCAGCCGCCGCGGCGTCTGACGCGATGTGACGACCGACAGGCCCACAGTCGCCCCTCCCCGGCTCAGCGAGGGTGATAAGTGATGGGTATTACCGACAAGACATGTGGAATCATGAATAAATCTCAGGGTCCTGTCAAGCGACGCCGGCGAGGGTGGAGGATGCCGAGGCTCGCTCTCTCAGTCGTCCCAGGGGTCGTCCCGGCGCCGGCTCCGGTCGGACGTCGCCGCCCTGACCGTGCATCCTGGATCGCAAGAGCTTGCATGGCTGTAGGCCGGTGCGAGCGAGCAACCGCAGGGACGCTGCTTGAGCCGGCACGAGCCGTTGTCCACAGAATCCACAGCCCTGCCGCCCCCTTCTCCCGCACCCTCATCCCCCTCCTTCTACTACTACGAACTCACAGCA
>PLTL01000078.1 GCA_003164475.1 Candidatus Dormiibacterota bacterium
GGCACCTATCCGCTGCCGGAGGCCCAGCTGGACCGATTCCTGCTCCGGGTCGGGGTCGGCTACCCCAGCCGCGACGACGAGCGGCAGATGCTGGACCGGCGCCAGAGTCGGGGCTCCGACGAGGTCGAGCTGGAGGAGGTCATCGACCTTCCCCTCCTGCTTCGGCTGCAGGGGATGCTGGAGCATCTCCACATCGACCCCGACATCCAGTTCTACATCGTCGACCTGGTGGAGGCGACCAGGCGCCACCCGGGGGTCCAGGTGGGGGCCAGCCCCCGGGGCTCGCTGGCCCTTATGAAGCTCTCCCGGGCCCGGGCGGCCGTGGCGGGCCGGGATTTCGTCACTCCGGAGGACGTGAAGTCGGTGGCGGTGCCGGCCCTGGCCCACCGGCTCTCCCTGCGCCCGGAGCTCTGGGTGCAGAGGGTCAGGGCCGACGATGTGATCGCGGAGTGCCTGGCCAGCGTTGCCACCCCGCCCACCCGCGCCCCCGGAAGGCCGGAGGAGAAGGCGCTGAGGTGACCCGGCGGCCCACTCCCAGGCTCGCCGGCTACGCCGCCCTGGTGGCTCTGGGAGTCTTCGGGGCGGTGGCGGTGGACCGGATCGCCGCCATCGCCCTGGTCCTGCCCTTCGCCCTCTGGCTGGCCTGGGGGCTCGCCTCCTTCCGAGCGCCGGTCCTGGAGCTCTCGGGCGGGCTTGACCAGGAAAGGGTTGGCGAGGGGGACGGGGTGCGTTGGCAGGCGGAGCTGCGCTGCCTCGGTGCGGTCGGGTTCGTGGAACTAAGGCTGGCGCTGCCTCGGGAGATCGCCTGTGGGGTCCCCGGGGCCGCCTTCCGGGTGGCCCCCAAAGGTGGGGCGCCGGAGAGCCTCAGCTGGCCGCTCACCCCCGTCCGCTGGGGCTTCTACCGGATCGGGCCGGTGGCCGTCACCGCTGAGGACCGGTTCGGGATCATCCGCTGCACCGGGCGGCTGGGTGGGATTTCGGAGCTCCGCGTCTACCCCTCCTGGGAGCGGCTGCGGCGGCTTGCCAACCCGGCCCGCACCCAGCTCTTCGCCGGCAACCGGATCGCCCGCCAGCACGGTGAGGGGATCGAGTTCGCCGAGGTCCGCCGGTTCGTGCCCGGGGACCGGGTCCGCCGCCTCAATTGGCGGGTCACGGCCCGGAGCGGGACGCCCCACGTCAACGACTTCCACCTGGAGCGCAACGCCGACGTCATCCTGTTCGTGGACAGCTTCGCCGACCTGGGGTCGGGTCAGGACTCGGTGCTGGCGCTGGCGGTGCGCGCCGCTACCGCGCTCGCCGACGGCTACCTCGGCGAGCGGGACCGGGTGGGAGTGGTGGGCTTCGGGGGGGTCTTGCGCTGGCTGCTCCCGGGGATGGGCCCCCGCCACTTCTATCGGGTGGTGGAGTCGCTGCTGGACACCCAGGTGGTGACCAGCTATGCATGGAAGGCGATCGACGTCATTCCGGCCCGGGTCCTGCCCCCCTCGGCTACCGTCATCGCCCTCACCCCCATGCTCGACCTCCGCAGCGTGGGAGCGCTGGTCAACCTCCAGCAGCGGGGCTTCGACCTGGTCGTCCTGGAGATCAGCCCGGAGCGTTTCCTGCCCCGATCCGGCCGCGCCGTCGATCAGAGTGCGCTCCGGCTCTGGCAGCTGGTCCGGGTGGCCCGGCGCCGCTCCCTGCAACGGGCCGGGCTCATCGTGCTGGAGTGGCCGGAGCACGTTTCCCTGGAGGCGGTGCTGGCGCAGGTCAGGGAGTACCGGCGATTCGCCCGCCGCTCCGCCGCCTGATCCCGGCGGCGCTCGCCGTCATCTGCCTGGCCGGGGGCATCCCCGCCACCGGGCTTGGCCAGCTGCGGGCCCCGGTGAGCCTGCTCCTGGGCATCGAGGGCGCCGGGGTCCTGGCCCTGGTGCTGGTGCTGGCGATCGCCCGGCCGGGGCTGGTGATCACGGCGATCGCGGTGGTGGCGCTCCCTGAGGGGGCGGCCCTGGCCCTCGGGGGGCCGGTTGTGCTGAGCCCGATCCTGGGAGCGGGGCTGCTGCTGGCGGCTGAGCTCTCCTTCTGGTCCATCGATGGCGCCGACCCGGCCCGGGAGCTGCCGCGGGTGGAAGTGCTCCGGGCCCTTCGGTTGCTGGGGATGGCGAGCGCGGGCGCGGCGGTCGGCCTGGGGGTTCTGGCGCTCTCCACGGTCCCGATCAGCGGTGGATTCGAGCTGACCGCGCTCGGGGTGGGCGCCGCCGTGGCGCTACTGGTGCTGCTGGGGTGGCTGGGGAAGGCGGCCCTGGCTCGCGAATGACGGTGGGCGCCCGGGGATCAGCCCATGAGCTCGCCGGGGATGGGCGCGGCCGGCCGCCGTCCCGGCAGGCAGGGACCACGACCGCCAGCGCCGCCGGGGTCTCAGGTTCCCCTCGCCCTCCGCCGGGCCACCACTCGGACCGTCGCGACCCGCTGCAGCGACTCCAGAACCTGGCTGGCGTCGCCGACCATGACCGTGGTCAGCGCGGCCGGCGCCAGGTAGCGGGAGGATACCCGGAGCAGATCCGCAGGGCTGACCGCGGCCAGTCCCTTGGCATAGCCCTCGAGGTAGCGGTGGTCCAGCCCGTGGGAGCGGACCTGGGCCAGTGAGCTGGCCAGCCCCGACTGGGTCTGGAGGAAGATCACCCGGGCCCCGGAGAGGTAGCTGCGGGTGGCCCCCAGCTCCTCGGGGGGCACCTCGACGGTGGCCAGCCGGCCCATCTCGTAGGTGAGTTCAACCCAGGCGGCGGCGGTCACCTCGGTGCGGACCTCCATGCTCGCGGCCGCCAGCCCGTCGAGCAGGTGGTTGTCGAGCCGGGCGTGCGGGCTGTAGCTGTAGCCCTTGTCCTCGCGGAGGTTGCTCATCAGCCGGGAGTTGAAGGCGCCCCCCAGGAGCGCCGAGGCGAGCAGCAGGGGGAAGTGGGCGGGGTGCTTCATCGGTGGGACGCTGGAGCCGGTGAGGATCACGGTCTGAACCGATCCGGGCCGGTCGATGAAGGTGACCTCGTCCCGGGAATGGGGCCTCACCTGGGGGATCTTGGGAGCGTGCCCGCGACCTGACCAGCTCCCAAAGGTGCGTTCGAGCCGGGCCAGGGTCCGGCGGGGCACGACGTCGCCGACCACGGTGACCTGGGCTGCGGCCGGCAGGAACGTCTCCCGGTGGAGAGCTTGGAGCTGGCGGCGGCTGGTCCGGCGGATCGACGTGTCGGCCGGCTCGGGCCGGCCGTAGGGGTGGCCGGCGTAGATGAGCTCCTGCAGGCGCTCCGCGGCCGGGAAGTCGGGCGTGGCCCGAGCGGCCCGGAGCCCCTCGATCAGCTTCACCCGCTCCGTCTCCAGCTCCTCGCCGGGGAAGCTGGGACGAGCGGCAATCGTCGCCACCAGCTGGTAGAGCTCCTCCTCCGCTTCGGAAAGGGCCGCTGCCGAGATGTAGACCCGGTCCTGGTCCTGCTGGACCTGGAGGGACCCGCCCAGCCGCTGGATTGCCTCCGAGACCTGCTCTTGGTTAAGCTCCTCGGTCCCCAGCAGGATCCCGGCCCGCAGCAGCTCGCTGACGGCGGCGCTCTCGCCCATCGCCGCCCCGGCGGGCACGGTCAGGCGCAGCTCCACGCGGGGCACGCTGGGGCGGGGGACCACCATGACCTCGATCCCGTTGGGCAGGGTGGACTGGGTGGTGCGGCCGATCTTGAGCGGCGGCAGCGCACCTGGCCGGGGGACGAGGGGGGGCCACTCCGCGGCGCGGCCGGCGGCGCTCATAAGGTGGCTCCCTTGGTCCCCGGCATCCAGTGCAGGACGGTGGAGCGCTCCGGGCGGAGCCAGTCCGCGACCGCCTGCCGAACCTGCTGCTCGGTGACCCTCTGGTACTGGGCCGGGAGCTGGTCCACCAGCTCCGGCTGGTCGTGGCACGCGGCCAGCACCCCCAGCTCCTGCATCCGGCCCAGCCTGCTGTCGCAGTTGGCGTGGTAAGACCCCAGCTCTCGCCGCTTGGCTCGGAGCAGCTCGTCGGCGGTCGGGCCGGCCTCGGCGAGGCGGGCCACCTCCTCGTCGATGGCGGCGACCGCGATCTCGGTGGTGACCCCGGGGCGGGGTGAGGCCTCGAGCACGAAGAGAGCCGGACCGTTGAACTCGAAGGAGTCTCCAATGGGGTAGTGGGGCCCTCCGGCGATCTGAACCAGCAGCTCGCGCTCCCTGATGAGACGACGCTGGAGACGGGAGGAGCGGCCGTCGGTGAGGATCCGCGCCGCCAGCGCCAGGGGGAGGTGATCGGGGGACCCGAAGGGTGCCGTCCGGTAGCCGACCGCCACCCGCGGAGTGGGTGCCAGCGGATCGCGGCGGCGGTGCTCGGCCCGCGCCTGCGGGACCGGCTCATCGACCGATGGGCTGGGTGGGGCCGGCCGGGCGGGTACCGGGCCGAAGTGGTGCTCCACCAACTCCAGCGCCTCCTCCTCCTCGAAATCGCCGACCAGGATCAAGCTGGCATTCCCCGGCCCGTACCAGGTTTCGTAGAAGGACCGGGCGTCGGCCACGGTGGCTGCCTCCAGGTCGGCGAACTCGCCATAGAAGTTGTGGGCGTTGGGGTAGGTCGAGAAGGCGTACTGGGAGAGCCAGAGCCAGGAGAAGCCCCCGTAGGGCTGATTCAGGACGTTGACCCTGACCTCCTCCTTGACCACGTCGACCTGGTTCCGGAGGTTGTCCCAGTTGAGGTCAAGGCTGCCCATCCGGTCGGCCTCGATGTAGCAAGCCATCTCCAGGGCGGAGGCCGGGAGCACTTCAAAGTAGGTGGTGTAGTCGTGCCGGGTCGTGCCGTTGAGCAGCCCGCCCGCACCGTTGACCAGCCGGCCGAAGTCGGCTTTGGGAACGTTGGTGGTTCCCTGGAACATGAGGTGCTCGAAGAGGTGGGCGAAGCCGGTCCTGCCTTCGGGCTCCAGCCGGAACCCGGCCCGGTAGTACATCCCCACCGCAATCGTCGGCGAGCTGCGCTCCGAGCTCAGCACCACGTCCAGCCCGTTCGCCAGCCTCTGGCGGCGAACTGCGGGTTTGGATGTGGGAGCTGGCCCGGCCATGGCGGCTGATGCTACCAGTCTCAATCGCAGCGGAGATCGGGCCGATGGCAGGCCGATCCCTGACCCTGGGGTGGTCGGAAGGTGGCGATGAACTCGAGTTGCCCCGCCCGCCTCCCGCCACCGGGGTCCGGCGTCAGGTCGGGGGTGGAAAGGCCCGCGGCTGCCAGGTGACCAGGGTCCCCGGGCGTCCGAAGCTTCTCCCTGCGGACCCCGGCGATGCGGCCCCCCGCCGCGGCCGTTAGGTAGGCCTGATCTCGGCCCCTCACTTTCCTGCAACGGCCTGGTTACGGTCCGTTAAGGTCCGGTGCGCTTTCCTACAGGGCTTGTGACGAATGTGATTGAATGGCCTTGGAGAACGTGGGGGCCGGCGAGAGTCCCGCGGACCGGGACAGGCCGGCGACGAGCTTGGGAGACGATGATTGGCAGCTTCCCTGGAGGGGGGATGCGGCCGGGTTGGGCAGGGACGGTTTCCGAGGTACCGGTGTGCCCGTCTTCGTCGCCGGGCGGGCGCCTCGAGAGGGTGGTTCCGTGTCGTTTCGGATTGACCCATGGTTCGGAGTCATCGGATTCATTCCGTGATGAGGACGTGGAGGAGGTGTCGCGTGAATCGAACTAGGAATTGGCAGCACTGGCTGGACCGACTAGGGAAAGGCATGGCCCTGACCGGGGCGGCTGGTCTTGTGGTCATGGCCGCGTCGCTGTCGGCCACCACGGTTCTCGCGTGGAGTTTGAGTGACTATTCCTTGAGCACCACTTCCTTCACGTCGCCGGGAGCGTCTGGCTCGCCGAGCACCCAGGCGTCGCCCGGCCAGTACATCTACGACACGGCCACGCTCACCAGCACCTACCCAAGTGCATCCCCATATGTTGAGAGAGGCACGGTGGAGTTCTACCTCTATCAGGGGTCGGTGCCGGCGAGCTGCGCGGGCTTCAGCCTCTCCGGCGCGGGTGCGCTGACGAGCTATTTGGTTCCGGTTGCCGGTACCAGCAGCCAGAGCGGCAGCGGCGCGAATGTCGAACAGCTCTCATCCCTGAACACGGCTCAGCCCAACTCGGGCTATCAGATTCCCAGCACCGCCACGAGTGGCTCCGGCTATTACTGGGTCGCTGTCTACAGCGACGGTGTGGAGAATCTTCAGCAGATCAGCCCCTGCAGCAGCGAACCGGTGACGGTCAGGGTGCCGCTGCCGTCGCTGGGCGTGACGACTTACGCCTTGCCGTCCTCGATCGTCCTGGGCGGCAGCGTGGGGGACTCGGCCCTGGTGAGCGGCTACCAGACCCTGCTCCAGGATGACTCCGCGGCCTCGGGTTCGGTGGTCTTCTCGCTGTTCCAGGGCGACAGCTGCACCGGCACGCCGGTGTACACCAGCTCGTCCATCCCCCTGAGCGGCTGGGGCAACGCTGCGACTCCGTCGGGCGCTTTCAAGCCCGCTGCGGCCGGTCCCTTCGAGTGGCAGGCCACGGTGAGCATCGCCACCGGATCGGGCTGGCCCTTGATCGCGCCCTTCAGCAGCACCTGCAGCAGTGAGCTGCTGAGCGTGCAGGCCCAGACCGGCCTCACCACCACGACCTCGGCGGACCCCGCCGAGGAGGGCACGGCGGTCCAGTTTGGGGCCGAGGTCTCGGACTCCGCCACGGTCACCGGGGGCTACAGCCCGACCGGGTCCGTGATCTTCAACCTCTTCAACAGCTCGTCCTGCTCCCAGGGATCGCTGGTCTACACCAGTGACCCGATTGCCCTCAGTGACGGCCAGGCCCAGTCTGGCTCCTTCGTCGTGAACCGTGCGGGCACCTGGGAGTGGACCGCGACCTACTCCGGGGATCAGTACAACACCACTTCCAGCTCCGCCTGTGGTGCTGAGCCGGTGGTCGTGGGGCAGGCGACTCCGTCGGTGACGACGGTGACCTCCACCCACGGCATCACGGCGGTGCCGGCGGGGACCGAGATTGGGGACACCGCCGACGTCACCAACTCCACCAACGGGACGGCGAACTCCGCCACCGGCGATGTGAACTTCAACCTCTTCGACCCGACCGAGCGCAGCTGCGCCGGCGAGCCCGTGTTCAGCAACGAGCAAGTGCTGGAGTTGGGGCAGCCCTACTCCACCGCGACCTCGGACGGATACGTGGTCGATGAGCTGGGGCACTACAGCTGGACCGCCGAATACCTCGGCGACAGCAACGACATCTCAGCCAACAGCGCTTGCGGATCCGAGTTGGTCGACGTGGTCCAGGCGACCCCCTCGATCAGCACCACCACTGCCAGCACCGCCCTGGAGGGCAGCTCGATCACCGACGAGGCGGAGATCACCGGTGGTTACCACGCCTACCGCGACGCCACTGTGACCTTCGGGCTCTACTCCAACTGGAGCTGCACCGACCTGGTCGGGCAGACCTCCACCCAGAGCATCGACAGCAACGGCGACGCATTCTCGGCCCCGGTCCTGGTGAGCAGGCCCGGTCGGTACTTCTGGGAGGACACCTACTCCGGCAACACCCTCAACCAGTCGGTGACCAGTCGCTGCACCTCTGAGCCGGTCTGGGTCACCAAGTACTCCCCCACGCTTGCCACCGTGCAGGTCACTCCGGTGACCACCGGGCAGACGACCGTGGTCAGCGACATCGCGACCCTCTCGAACTTCTATCCCAACCCTGCCAGCTCCAGCGCGGACTCGGATGGCAGTAATTGGGCGGGATCCAACGGAACCGTGAAATTCAAGCTCTTCGGCCCGGTGACCGGCGACGCCCCGGTTTGCCAGTGCGGCGAGGGCGGCAATCTGGTCGAGTTCGGGTCGGCAACTGTCACCGAGGTGAGCGGCCAGTACCAGGCCAGCTTCACCGGAACCATCGACACCGCGCTGCTTCCCGGCAACTACTACTGGGAGGCGCAGTACAGCGGTGACGCCTACGACACTCCCGCGTCGGCCGGCTGCGGTGAGCTCACCGTGGTCCAGCCCAACACCCCGACGGTCACAACGACGCCGTCATCGGGTGGCGTCATCGGAACCACTCTCACCGACACCGCGGCGGTGACCCCGGTGGTCACTCCCGCCGCCAACGACGATGCGGCCGTCACCGCTTCCACCGTGACCAATGGCACTGCCGACTCGGTCCACTTCGAGCTCTTCCTCAACGACCCGACCTGCTCGGTGGCCTCGGACCTGGTGGATGACTTCGGCTCCTTCTACGTGCCGCCAACCACCAACAGCGACGGCAGCCTGACCTACACGGTCTCGGTACCCACCAGCGGCTACAAGTCGGTGGCCGACGGGACCTACTACTGGGACGTGACCTTCGCCGGCGACGCCTACAACAACACGGCCTCGGAATGTGGGGAGCCGGTCAGCATCAGCACTCCGACCGCGGGCGGCGTGCTCGGCGCCAGCACTTCCACTCCTAACACTGGCGCGGACCTCTTCGGACCGGGCCTGGCCGGCGCGCTGGCCATGCTCTTCGGCGGCCTGCTGCTTGTGGTCGGGCGGCGGGTGCTGCGTCTGCGGACTCGCTGACGCACTAGCGACAGACCAGATCCAGAACCCCGGGTACCAGGGCCCTCGGGCCCTCGGTGCCCGGGGTCATCTGTGCCCGGGAGCAAGTGCGGGTAGACTCCTAGGGGTCGGCGGCAGCCTCGCTCGGGGCCCTGCCGGCCCAACCTGGTCAGCGGCGATCAAGGGCGGCCGGGGAGCCGCGGAGGAACGATGTCGGAAGTCGACCTTGATTTTCTACGGCTCCCGCTCGGCCCCCTGACGGATGCCGCCCTCGAGGCCATGGCCGCAACCAAGGGGGTTGGGTACGGCGACATCCGGGTCCACCGGGATCGGGTCCAGGGCATCCATGTCCGTGAGCACGACCTGATCTCGCTGAGCGAGTCTCAGCCTCTCGGCTTCGGGGTCAGGCTGGTGGTTGACGGCTCCTGGGGCTTCGCCGCCTCCAGCGACCTGAGCCAGGACGGGGTGCGCCGGGCGGTCGGCGCGGCCGCTGAGATGGCCCGGCTGCTCCGGCCTCTGCTGGAGGAGCGGGTCGAGCTGGCTCCTGAGCCCGCCCATCGGGAGACCTGGGTCGGGGAGGTGGAGCTCAACCCCTTTGACGTCGCGGCCGACGCCAAGGTCAGCTTCATGCTGGAGGCCACCGACCGCTGCCTGCGGGCGGGTGCCAAGTTCGCTGAGTTCTACTGCCTGCAGGTCCAGGAGAACCGCTTCTTCGTGAGCACCGAGGGTTCCCGAATCACCCAGCAGAGGGTGCGGCTGCACCCGGCCCTGGAGGCGGGGCTGGTCGACGAGCAGGGCTCAGGGCTGATCGAGACCATGCGTTCCACCGCCCGGCCGGTGGGGCGGGGCTGGGAGTACGTGGAGTCGCACGGCTTCCCGGATGAGGCGGAACGGATGGTGAGCTGGCTTCAGGAGAAGCTGGCCGCCCCGGCGGTGCGGCCGGGGGCCTACGACCTGGTCATCGATCCCTCCAATCTCTGGCTCACCATCCACGAGTCGGTGGCCCATGGCACCGAGCTGGACCGGGCCCTCGGCTACGAGGCCAACTTCGCGGGTACGACCTTCGCCACCCCCGACCAGATCGGCTCGCTGCACTACGGATCTCCCCGGATGCACATCACCGGGGACCGGGTGGAGCCCAGCGGGCTGGCCACGGTCGGCTTCGACGACGAGGGGGTGGCGGCCCAGCGCTGGGACATCATCAGGGACGGGATCCTGGTGGGCTACCAGCTCAACCGCCAGATGGCCCACAAGTTCCAGCTGGCGCGCTCCAACGGCTGCGCCTACTCGGACAGCTGGAGCCACCTGCCCCTGCAGCGGATGCCCAACGTCTCGCTGCAGCCGGACCCGGATCGCGACACCAGCCTGGAGGAGCTCTTCGGCGAGGTGGAGGAGGGGATCTACATCCTCGGCGACAAGTCCTGGTCGATCGACCAGCAGCGCTACAACTTCCAGTTCACCGGCCAGCGCTTCTATCGGATCCACAAAGGACGCCTTAGCGGCCAGCTCCGCGACGTTGCCTACCAGTCCCGCACCCCGGACTTCTGGGGTCGGCTGGAGGCGGTGGGAGGGCGCTCCTCCTGGGAGCTCCAGGGCGCCTTCAACTGCGGCAAGGGAGAGCCGCAGCAGGTTGCCCCGGTCTCCCACGGCTGCCCCCCCGGTCTCTTCCGCCAGATCAAGGTGCTCAACGCCCGCGAGGAGGGTCGGAAGTGAGGCTGGACGAGATCCTCGACGCCGGGCTGAGTGAGGGGGCGGCGGTGGTGCTGGGCACCCGCTCCACGGTGGTCAACTTCCGCATCGCCAACAGCACCGTCACCACCAACGGCCGTGAGGAGTCCAACTCCGCGGGGGTGATCGCCATCGAGAACGATCAGGTGGGTGTCCAGAGTGCCGATGTCCACCTGCCCTCCCAGGTGCGGGAGCTGGCTTCGCAGGCCAGGGGGAGGGCGCTCCAGAGCCTGACCGCCCCCGACGCCATGCCCCTGCTGCTCCCCGAGGAGGTGCGGGACGGGCGGCCGGACGCCCTCGCCTCCGGGCCGGAATCCGCCCCCTCGGATCTGGAACCGATCCTGGACTCGACTCTCGCGGTCCTGGAGCGGACCCGTCAGGACGGACTGCGCTGCTACGGCTACGCTCAGGCCGCGACCGCCCGGGAGCAGCTGGGGACCCGCACCGGGGTCCGGCTGCGGGGCCTGCGCCAGGCCGCCTCCCTGTCGCTCACCCTCAAGACCTCAGACCTGGCGCGAAGCGTCTGGACCGGAGCCACGGCCCAGCGGCTCTCCCAGATCGACCCCCAAACCATGTACCGAAAGGCGCGCCAGCGGCTCACGTGGACCAAGCGGTCGGTGCAGTTGCCGGCCGGCCATTACCAGGTCATCCTGGAGCCTTCGGCCACCTCCGATCTGGTCCTCCGGCTGCTCTGGGAGATGCACGCCCGGGGTGCCGACGAGGGCCGCACCGTCTTCACCGGCCCCTCCGGCTCCCGGGTGGGCGAGGCGATGTACGCGTCCTCGGTCACCCTGGAGAGCGACCCCCTGGCCCCCAACATGGCGGTCCCCAACTTCGTTCGGGCCCTGGGGTCCAGCGAGTACAGCTCGGTCTTCGACAACGGTCTCTCCACGCCCGCAACGATCTGGGTCGATGGTGGGGTCCAGCAGGAGCTGATCTGCCCTCGGCGCTGGGCCAAAGATCACGGGCACCCGGCCCGGCCCTACGTAGACAACCTCCGGATGCGGGGCACCGACACCACGGTCGAGCAGATGGTCGCCTCCACTGACCGGGCCCTGCTGGTGACCTCGCTCTGGTACATCCGGGACGTGGACCCCTCCACCCTGTTGCTCACCGGTCTCACCCGGGACGGGGTCTTCCTCGTCGAGCGTGGTGAGGTGGTTGGAGCGGTCAACAACTTCCGCTTCAACGAGAGCCCTGTGGGCGTACTCGAGCGCACCGTCGAAGTTGGGCGCACTGAGCTGGCGCTCTCCCGCGAGATCGGTGATGAGATGCTCATCGAGGCACCTCCGATCCGCGTCGACGGCTTCTTCATGTCCTCGGTCTCCGACGCCATCTGACTCCTGCCCCTGAGTGCGCTGCCCCGGGAGGGGCTCGGTCAGGTGGTGACCAGGAGCGGGGCCGGGGCGGGCCGATGGGCGTCTTGGCTGGGCCGCTGGAATGGGCCGCTGGTTGAACCCGAGCCGAAGCTTCTCGGGCCCGCCCAATCGGGGCTCGACCAGTTCCCCCGGTCTTATCGCCGGCGGGCTGGGTGATCCCACCTGACGGCTTGGTCCGGGTACCGGGTGGGCGGCCCGGGCGGGTTGGCCGTGACCGGCCGCCGCGCAGCTGGGATGGTGGCCTGATCCCGCCAGGCGCGCCCCCGTCAACCCAGGGTAGAGAATTGCCGGCAGAGCATGGAAGCCCGATTTAGGCCTGGTCCCACGGATGCGGTGACGCGACGTCGCCGCCAGTCGGCAGTGTCGGCACGCACCTCGCACCGCCGCCGCTGGATCTTCCTTGGGGTGGCCGCCCTGGTGGTGGCCGCCGCGGTCGACCTCCCTCTGGCCTACGTCAGCTCCGCGCAGGTGACGCACCAGGCCAAGAGCCTCAGTGCCACCTGGGCCCGCGACCAGAGTGAGGGCATCACCGCAACTGCCCTGGTGTCACTGCGGCGGGAGCTGAAATTGGCCCACGACCAGTCCTGGTGGTTCCCCGGCTACTGGTTCGCGTCCCCGCAGGCGACCCTGAGCAGGCTGCGCGCCTCGACCGCCGAGACCTGGTCCCGGGCCATGAGCCAGGGCCGCCGGTCAGCCGGGACCTACCTCACCGAGTACCGGCGGTTCGTCGGCCAGAACCCGGCCTGGCTCAGCCTGACCCAGGATCAGGTCGACTCCAGTTGGCCTGCCGAGCTGGCCAAGGCCAGGACCCCGGGCGCTCTGGCGCTGCTCTCGGCGAGGTGGGAGCGGGACCTGAGCCGGGTCACGAGCGCGGTCAGCTCCTCGGAGGCCGGCCTGGTCGCCACCGTCCCGGTCAGCAAGTCGGGTGGGGTCGTCGCCGAGGCCGCGGCGGTGGAGCAGCTCGCCAGCGCCGACGGGCTCTCGGAGCTGCATGTGCCCCAGGACGCCGCCGCCCTGCAGGAGGCGCTCAGCTCAGGCAAGCCCAGCAGCGCCGCGAGTGCGGCGCTGGCCGGGCAGATCTACGACCTCCAGGCTGAGATCGGGCTCGATCAGCAGGTCACCAACCTGGGTCACACCGTGATGGGACTGGTGGATCAGGCGACGTTCGAGGGGATCCCCACCTCGGCGGCCTTGCTGAGCCAGTACAACTCCGCCCATGGTGCCCTTGGCTCGGCTCAGACCGTAGCTCAGCTGGCCGAGGTCCAGACCAGGCTGGAGCAGATCCAGCAGGGCGTCCAGCCGATCCTCACGGCCCACCAGTGCGGGCACAGCTCCTACTCCGGCAAGTCGATCTACATCTCGATCTCACTGGAGGAGATGATCTTCTACGACAACGGTTGCGCGGTCAACGCCACCCCCGTCACCACCGGCCGGCCCCAGCTTCCGACCCCTGCCGGGACCTTCTCCATCTTCCTCAAGCAGAGCCCGGTTGAATTCATCTCGCCCTGGCCGCCCAGCTCGCCCTACTACTACTCGCCGGTCCTGATCCAGTACGCGATGGAATTCCTCACCGGGGGCTACTACATCCACAGCGCCCAGTGGGAGACCACTGACGACTTCGGCCCTGGGAGCCAGTACATTCCAGCCGACGCCAGCCACGGCTGCGTCCACACTCCGACCTCGGTGATGGCCTGGGCCTACGGCTGGACCCCGCTGGGCACCCCCGTCGTGATCAGCTCTTGAGCCGCTTGCCCCAGCTCGGCCCGTCATCCGCAGCGCCGTCCGCACCTCCTGCGGTCAGCCCCGAGCTGGTCGAGCAGCTGGCCTTTCGCAGCCAGCTGCGCTACATATTCCGGCGAGCTTTGAACATGCTCGACGCCGCCGCGTCCGAGGCCGGGCTCACCCCCCTGGGGTACCACGCTGTGCTGGTGCTCGGAGGAGCCGGAGTGGCGGGCGTCCCGGAGCACGAGCTGGTGGAGCAGCTGGCCTCGAGCCGGGCCCACATCTCGGTGCTGAGCCGCTCCCTGCTCGAGGCGGGTCTGGTCCGCCGCAGCCAGCTTCCCGAGGACCGGCGCCGGATCATGCTCAGCCTCACCGAGGAGGGGTGGAAGGTGGTTGCCGAGATCGCTAAGCGCCACCGGGAGCGGATGCGCGAACTGGTCCAGGGCTGGGAGCCCAGCGCCTTCGAGCAGGTGCTGGAGCGGATCATGCAGGTGTACCTGGGACTTGAGGGGAGAGTGAGGGTGGAGCGGCTGGAGCCGGCGCCTCCCCCCGGCTGACCCCAGGCCTGGCCAACGACGCCCAGGGATGGCCGGATGGCACCCGGAGCCCCAGCCTGATGTGGCATGGCTGGCTGGGGGAGCCCCCACCGCAGCGGCCGGCCAGACCGGGAACTCGGCGTGCGGGTGGGGGCATGCCTTCGCCGAGCCTTGGCCTGGTGGCGCCCGCCGATGAGCGGTCAGGCGCAGGCGACTGGGCGCAGGCGCCGCCGCTCTCCGGAGCTGTGGGACCTAGCGCCGCGCGGGCTTATACGGCTACCAGACTGAGGCGCCAGCGGCCGTCAGGAATGCGGGGGGAGGGGCTATCACCGCGCCGCGCACCTGCGCGGCCTCGGCCCCGGCGCGTCGGTGATGTTCTCCCACTCCTCCGGACTCCCCATCCTTCCCGGCAGACTCGATCAGGGGGCTGCTCCCGCTCTGCTCAGGGACGTGCCGCCCACCCGAGGGCATGACCTCTTCCCCGCGATCCAGCACCCTCAGCGACGGATGCGGGCGATCAGCGGCTCGAGCACCGTCGTGAGCGTCGGCTCGCCGATCTCCTGCAGCTCGTAGCCCACGTGGCGGAGCGGGTGGTGGGAGTGGATCAGACGGCCGAGGTCAAACGGGGTCCCCGTCACCACCACGTCGCACTCGGCGGCGTTGATGGTAGCCTCCAGCTCGCGCAGCTGGGCGTCTGAGTACCCCATCGCCGGCAGCACTCGGTCGAGCTGGGCAAAGCGGCGGAACACCTCGGCGATCGTCCCCACCGCGTATGGCCGGGGATCGATGCACTCGGCGACGCCCGCCTGCTGGGCGGCCACCGTGGCCGCGCCGAAGCTCATGCCGCCGTGGGTGAGCGTCGGCCCGTCCTCGACCACCAGCGCCCGCAGCCCACGCAGCGAGGGCCCATCCTGAAGGGTCAGCGGCGAGGCGGCCCGGATCACCGTGGCCGACGGGTTGACGGCCGCGATGTTGGTCAGCACCCTCCCGGTCGCCTCCAGCCCGGCGCTGTCGACCTTGTTGACGACGATGACATCGGCCATGCGCAGGTTGGCCTCCCCGGGGTGGTAGGCGAGCTCATCACCCGCCCGCAGGGGATCGACGATCACGATGTGCAGTTGGGGCCGGTAGAAGGGCAGGTCGTTGTTGCCGCCGTCCCAGACGATGACGTCGGCCTCGGCCTGGGCCTGAGCCAGGATCTCGCCGTAATCGACCCCGGCATACATGACCATTCCCAGCTCGACTGGGCGTTCGTACTCCTCGCGCTCCTCCACCGTCGGGTGCGAGGCATCGATGTCGGCCAGGGAAGCGAAGCGCTGGACGCGCATCGAGGTCAGGTCCCCGTAGGGCATGGGGTGGCGCACCAGCGCAACGCGCAGGCCGCGGTCGAGCAGGATCTGCCCGACCCGACGGGTGGTCTGGCTCTTGCCGGCCCCGGTGCGCACCGCGCAGACCGCGACCACCGGCCGCTCGCTCCTGAGCATGGTCGACCGCGCGCCGAGGAGGCTGAAGTCGGCGCCGGCCGCGAGCACCATCGAGCCTCGGTGCATGACGTCGACGTGGGCGACGTCCGAGTACGCGAAGACCACTTCGTCCGCGCGAGTCTCCTCGATCAGCCGTGCCAGATCCTCCTCCGGTCGGATCTGAATGCCGGCGGGATAGCGGGGCCCGGCGAGCTCGGGCGGGTACCTCCGGTCCGCGATCCCGGGGATCTGAGTGGCGGTGAAGGCCACGACCTCGGCGTCAGGGTTGTCGCGATAGACCACGTTGAAGTTGTGGAAATCGCGCCCGCCGGCTCCCATGATGATGACCCGCCGCATGGAGTTCCTCCTCAGTCTGGACTGGTGCTGCCAACTGGACGCAGAGCATCCGTCAGCAGGGCCCACAGGATGGCCTGCTCGGTGGGCAGGCGGTTGGCAGCCTGCTGGAAGACGCGTGACTGGGGCCCGTCGATGACCGCGGCGGTGACCTCCTCGCCGCGGTGCGCGGGCAGACAGTGCAGGAAGAGGGCGTCGGGATGCGCGCGCCGCAACAGCTCGACGTTGACCTGGTAGGGCGCCAACGCCTGGCGACGCACCTCTTCGTCTGCCTCCGGTTTTCCCATCGAGGTCCAGACGTCGGTGTAGACCGCGTCGGCGCCGCCAACCGCCTCGGCGGGGTCGCAGGTGACGACCACGGTGGAGCCGCTCGCCTGCGCCGCCCGGCGCGCGTCATCGACGATCTTCGGGTCGGGCTCGTACCCCGGTGGAGTTGCCACGGTGATGTCGATGCCGAGCAGGGCACACCCCTCGATCAGGCTGTGGGTGACGTTGGCCCCGTCGCCCACGTAGGCGACCCGTCGGCCCGTGAGGCTGGGCCAGCACTCGACCAGGGTCAGGAGGTCGGCGATGCTCTGGCAGGGGTGGTGGCCGTCGGTCAGGGCGTTGATGACGGGGATGGTCGCGGCCCGTGCGAAACGGTGGACGTCGTCGTCCCGATAGGTGCGGGTCACGTAGGCGCGCGAATAGGCGCTGATCACGCGCGCGGTGTCCTCTATGGTCTCGCCGCGGTCGAGCTGGAGGTCGTGGGGGCCCACTGAAAGTGGGATTCCGCCCAGGTGCGCGATGGCGGTCTCGAACGAGATGCGGGTGCGGGTCGAGAACTTGGTGAAGTGGAGGACGACGGTGTCCCCCCGCAGGCAGGCATCGGCCGAGTAAGGCTCACGCTTGAATCGGGCCGACGCCTCAAGGAGAAAACGCAGGTTTTCGGATCCCAGGTCGAGGGTACGGAGAAGGTCCTTGGGCCCCCGCCGGGGTGGTGCGACCGCGTCGATGCCACCGGCCTCCATCCGCTAGCGCACCCCTGACACGGCGTGGCGGTGGCGGCCGGGAGCCGGCGCGAGGTCGTGGAGGGGACAGCTCCCGGGGTCGGGCATGCCCCAAGGCTACCAGCCTGCACCACCTCGGTTCTGGGCCCGAGTGCCCCGCTGCCGGCCCGAGGTACCTTAGCGGGGTCATCGCAGCGGGCGTCAGGAGGCAGGAGTGCAGCTAGATCGGGCGAGGTCCCCCACGTGAGACCGGCAGCGAATCCACCTCTCGCGGCCCTTGAGTTCCTGGAGCGCCCGCCGGAGGGGGTCGATCACCTCCAGTTTGTAATCGGCAGCATCCGCCAGGTTGCCGATCCCGGTCGGCCTCGCTTCGGCTTGCGTCAGGTCGCGCCCGCGGGGCTGGGTCCTCCCTGCCGATGAGCCTCTCCCCTGGCCGGAGGGCACCGGTCTCGGTCGAGGTGGCCCGGCGGGAGGTCCTGGCGGCGATGCCGCGGCTGCCGGTGGAGTTCCGGCCGGTGGACGGGCGCCTGGCCGGACGGGTTCTGGCCGCCGACGTGGTGGCCCGGTTCACCCTTCCACCGTTTGACAACAGCGCCATGGACGGGTACGCGGTGCTGGCCGCCGATGTCTCCGAGGTTCCGATCCGGCTCCCGGTGGTGGGGGAGATGGCTGCCGGGATGGCGCCCGGGGCGGTCGCGATCGGCCCTGGAACCTGCGCCAAGGTGATGACCGGGGCACCTATGCCGAGCGGGGCGGACACCGTGGTGCCTTACGAGTGGACCGACCGAGGGGATCGGGAGGTCCTGATCCGCGAGCGCCCCCGGTTGGGGGAGTGGGTCCGGAGAGCCGGGGAGGATCTCCGGCCCGGAGAGCTGGCCATCCCCGCCGGCACGCGGCTGCGACCCACCGACCTGGCCCCGCTCGCCGCCTCCGGCCTGGCCGAGGTGGCGGTGGCGAGGCCACCTCGGGTGGCGCTGCTGACCACCGGAGATGAGATCCGGCCGCCCGGGACCGAGCTGGGGCCGGGGGCGATCTACGACACTGCCGGACCGGCCCTGGAGGCGCAAATCCTGGCCGCCGGTGGTGACCTGGTGGCACGACTCCGGCTCGGGGACGAGCCCGAGGCGCTCGAGCGGGAGATGCGCTCGGCGGCGGCAAGCGCCGACCTGCTGGTAACCGTGGGCGGGGTCAGCGTGGGTGACCGAGACTACGTGCGGGCCACCGTCGAGCGGGTGGGGAACCTCCAGCTCTGGCGGGTGGCGATGCGGCCGGGGCGCCCGATAGCTCTCGGCCAGCTGGAGGGGGCGGTCTTCCTGGGCCTGCCCGGGAACCCGGTCTCGGCCAACGTGACCTTCATCCTCTTCGGAGCTCCCGGGATCCTCGCGATGCAGGGCGCCACTCACCCGGGGCCGGTGTCCACGCCGGCCCAGTTGCTGGAGCGGGTGGACAAGCCCGAGGGGCTGGAGACGTTCCATCGGGGCATCCTGGAACGCCGCCCAGGCGCGCTGCCGGGCGTGCGGGTTGCCGGCAACCAGAGCAGTGGTGCCACCCTCTCCTTGGCTCGCGCCGACGTCATCATGGTTCTGCCTCGCGAGGGGGACAGCGTCGCCGCGGGCAGCGTGGTCGAGGTCATCAGGCTCTGAGGCGGTGTGCGGTACCGGGAGGGCTGGGGTTGCGGTGGGTACCGCTCGGACGCAATCGGCTCTGAGCCGCGTCCCGGAGCCGGCGACCTCGTGGACGCCCGAGGCCAGCAGGGGAATCCGGAAAGGCAGTGTCATGGCGGCGAGGCGGTCGCCCGCTCCGGCCGCCGGGGCAGCGTCCTGCGCCGGACTCGCTCTCGGCTGGGACTGTCGGAAAGTGGGCCAGAAGCACTGCCCAGAGATGTCCGGGCCGCGCCTGTGGATCAGGGTCGGAGGTCCAGCCCCAGCGCTCCGCCGGCCGGGCCGGCGGTCGTGGCCACCTTGACCGTCACCTCCAGCAGCCGGATTGGTCCCTCGCGGGATTGACCCGCCGCCGCCCGTCCGTTGAGACAGGTGGCCAGCGGCGCGCACTGCCGGGTCCCCGTCAGGGGGGCGGGCTCGGGCGCCAGCCTCCAGACCACCGGGGCCTCGTCCTGCCCGAGGACGGCATCGCCGGCCCCGAGGTCCCTGGGGTGGCGATCGGACCATGTGTTCACGACTTCCTTCTCACCCTGCTGCCCCGTCCCTCTCGGACGGGATTCCGATTGACCGTCCGAGAGTGACGGGTGCCACCCCACCCGAACCGCGGGACCGATTCGACAGCCACCCCGACGGCGACTCCTGGCTCCCACGCCCAGTTGGACCAGGTCCCGCCGCTGCCGCCTCCGATCCGCCCGGGCACCGAGGGACGTGCTACCGACCGGAATTGAGGGTGCGGCGCCGTGCCAGCAGACGCTGAGCGCGGCACTGGCCGGGGCGCGCTCTCCAGCCTGGGCCAGGTGCGAATCGCAGCCGCCGGCGCCGGATCGGGGATTCCCAGCTCCACCCCGATGCTGGAACCGTGGCCGGACCCCGTCGAGCTGGACAATGGCCCGGTCCGGGGCTTGGATCCGTTCGTGGACGGCCGCGGTCCCTCCCAGTGCCCCGCGCCGGGCGGTCCCCGTGGTCCAAACCTTGCTCACCCGCCCGGCCCAACTTCGACCTGCGGATCGGTTCGGACCGACCTCTCTTCAGCTGCCCGTTAGGCCTTCCGGTAGCGGCACCGGAACGTCACCGGAGAGTCATATGAAGTCAGGCGGAGCCCACCTATACTCTGCCTGCCATGGCTAGGTCTGGGAGCAGCAGCTCCCAGTCGAAATACCAATCTGGGATGTGAGGCGCCTATGGTCCGATTCTGGCGCGTGCGACTTCGTGACCGTCCCGCGGAGGGAGTTTCGTCCTCGGACTCCGAGGAGCAGGGCCAAGGGATGGTCGAGTACGCGCTGATCCTGGTGCTGATCGCGATCGTTGTCATCGTCATCCTCACGGTTGTAGGGCACCACGTCAGCAGCGTCTTCTCGAACATCAGCAACGGCCTCAATGGCTGACCTGATCCGGCTCCCAACCGGGCGATAACCCGGCGCTGCGCGGCCCCGGCGGGCCGTGCGGTCGGGCGCGCCAGGTTATCGGAAGCTCAACTCGGCCGGGGCACTCGAAGGTCAGTTTGGTTGCCCGGCTGTTGATCATCTGCTAGGCCGGATTGAGTCGCGTATGACTTCGCGGCGACCGGGCTCCAGAGGAGCTCTTCGGGGCACCGAGGGGGACGTTGTGTTCCTGCTCTCAGTCCGTAGTGGGTCCGGGCGCAGTTCTCGCCCAACTGGCTTCCAGCGCTGGTGAGCCACCCAGCACGCCGTGATCTCCTTCGCGCGGCGATGGGCGGCTTGGCACTCGCCGGATTTTCGGTCTCGCCTGCGGGCTCAGCCCTGGAGGGGATCGTCGTGGGGACAGTGGCCCCCGGGCTCTCCGTGGTGGCAGCCGCAGCTGTCGATGGTCTGCTCCAGGATGAGGTCCCCGTCCGGGTAATGGATCCGGGGCCCGGGAGAGCGGTCGCCAGCGGCGACCCTGCCGACCCGGATCACGTAGCAGAGCCTGCCTCCGCACAGGGTGGAGGCCAGCATGTTGGGATTGCCGGCGCGCACTAGTCTCTCCGCCAGGGTCGCCGACTCCACCTGGTCGATTCGACGGTGGCCCACCGAGCTGAAGTACGAGCCGTGGCTGAGCTCGAGCGGGGTCCCGGGGTCCCCGGCGAGCGCCATCTCCAGGACCGCGGAGATGGCCTCCGCCCCCAGCTCGGTCAGCCGCCGGGTCAAGGTGCCAGCATCGTCGTCGGGTCGGATCGGCCCAGCCCGCTGCGCCAGCAAGGGGCCGGCATCGATGCCCCGCTCTACCCGCTGGAAGCTGATCCCCGATACCGGCTCGCCGTTGACGATCGCCCAGTAGACGGGCTCCGGGCCCCGGTACTTGGGAAGGAGCGAAGGGTGGACGTTGACCCAGCCCAGCCTGGGGATCCCCAGGGCCCGGTCGCGGAGGATCTGGTCAAAGCTGGCCACCAGGATGAGGTCTGCTCGAAGCCTGCGCAGCGCCACCAGAGAGTCATAGTCGTTGACTCGAGCCAGCCGCAGGAGCGGCACCGCCATGTGTTCGGCCACCTGGCTGAGCGCGTTCTCACCGGCGATCATCGGGTTGGCACCCAGGCTGGTGACGATCCCGGCCAGGTCGACCCCGGTTCCGATCAGGGCCAGCAGGAGGGCCACGCTGTAGTCGGAGGGGAAGCCCGCGAAGGCGAGATGAGGGGCCCCGGCAAGGGCCGGCTCGGGCCGGCCGGTGGGCGGCAGGGGGAGCTTCAGGTCGGGAACCATCCGGAACGACGCCCGCCGCCACAGCCACCGGTCAACGGCCGCCAGCCAGGGGCTGCGCTGAGGTCGCGTGCTGATGACGTCTGTGGGGGCCAACGAGTTCAATCGTAGTTCCCGGGGACGGGCAGACGACGGCGCAAGCGTCACCGCATCGTTGAGCCGGCGCTACGCCGGCGGTCCTTCCTCGGTGGCAAACTTCGCAGCGGGATGGTCGAGCAACCTAGTGGCCCGGCCCCGGACCAGGGGCTGGCGGATCTCCGGCAGACCTGGGAGCATCTCGCGCGCGAGTTCGCGGCCGGGGTTCCTGAGCTTCCTGGTGTGATAGACCAAGAGCTTACCGGGCTGACCCTGCCCGATCTCAACGAGCAGAACCTGATCAAGGTGGCCGAGGCAGTCGTGGCCAGGGTCGCCGCGGCGGGGTTCCCGGCCGAGGCGGCGGTCCTCTTCCGCCGGATGGGCCGGGCCATGTACGAACTGCTGCTGCTGCTGGCCACCCAAGAGGAGCTTCGCGAGCTGGGGATGAGCACGCCCACAAGGGCGGAAACCACCGTCTCTGGGGAGCCGGTACCAGCTGTGCTGACGGATGGAGTGGATGTGCCAGCCCCTCTCCTCGCTTCGAACCCGCCCCGGGCGGCGCCACCCGGGCAGGTGGTGCCCGACACGGGAGAGTCCTCCGACGCGGTCGCCGAGAGCCTCCCCCAGGTTGTCGCCCAGGCCGCCCCCAGGGCGCCGGTGCGTCCGGCGTCCGGCGGTGGCAGGCCCGCTCCCGACCAAGCGGGCAAGGCTGGTCCGCCAGCAGTTCCTGTCCCCGCCGGGCCGCTCGTCGCTTCACCGACCCCGACAGCGTCGGTCACCGGCGTACCCGCACCGAGAGCTCCGGTCGTCACTCCACCGGCCGCGACAGGACCGGTCACTGGCGTACCCGCGCCGAGCGTTCCAGTCGTCGCTCCACCGGCCCCGACACGGCCGGTCACCGGCGTACCGGCACCGAGCGTTCCAGTTGTCGCTCGACCGGTCCCGGCAGGGCCGGTCACTGGCGTACCCGCACCGAGCGTTCCAGTTGTCGCTCCACCGGCCCCGGCAGGGCCGGTCACCGGCGTACCCGCACCGAGCGTTCCAGTCGTCGCTCCACCGCCCCCGGCAGGGCCGGTCGCCGGCGTGCCCACTCCGTCAGCGTCGGTCGTAACTCCACCGGCCCCGGCAGGGCCGGTCACCGGCGTGCCCACTCCGACAGAGCCGGTCGCAACTCCACAGGCCCCGACACGGCCGGTCGCCGGCGTGCCCACTCCGTCAGAGTCGGTCGTAACCCCACCGTCCCCGAGAAGGCCGGGCACCGTCGCACCGACGCGGATGGGTCCGAGGCCACCGGCGCCCATCCCTCGCGACACCGTCCTCCCGACCCGCGTCCAGGAGCCACCTCCGGTGCTCGGGGCGCCCCCGGCGGCAAAGACCACACCCCCGTCCCCTCCTCCGGCTCCATCCCCGGCCATTGCGCCGGCTCGGCCGGCGCAATGGCCTCTCCCGCCTTCCCTTCCGACTCCGACTCCGGCCTCAACTCCGACGGCATTTCTCCCCACTTCCCACCAGGAGGCCGCCCCGGACGGCGCTTCTCTGTGGGGTTTCGACCCCGCGACGCGGGAAGTGGAGGTTGATCCTGAGCCCGTTCTCGAATCCTCGACGCCGGCGCCAGTGCCGAGCCCTGTCGCTCCCCGCCGCCCTTCTGTCGACCCGGCGCAATGGGCCAAGCAGCCCGCTCGCTCCGGCTGGGCTGTACGGCTCTCCCCCCGCACCATGACCGAGCGGGAGAAGAAGTTGCTGGCCCGCCAGGCCCAGTTGCCCCCGCTCGTGGAGGAGATCGTGGCGGCCGTCAAGAGCCAACGGAAGGCGCTTCCGTCGAAGGGCAAGGTGGGACAGGTGCTGGCCGCGGTTCAGGGGCGGTCTCAGTTCGCGCCGGACGCCGATGCCTCCGAACAGATCCGCTCCGCCCTTGAGGCGGGGGAACTGGAGCAGGCCGCGACCATGGCCATCCAGTTGGCCGAGGCGGCCCCAGGTGAGGCCTCTGCCGCGGTGGTCTGTGCGGTGGGGGAGGCCGTCAAGCAGTCGAGGGACGCGGGGCTGGCGACGCTCTGCTTCACCACGGCGGTGGTCTGCGACCCGCCCTGCGACCGAGCCTGCTGGCAGCTCTGCAATATTTCAGTGGAGCGTCGCGACATCGCCCTGGCGCCGGTCTGGCTGGAGTTCATCGCCCGTTTGCTCCGGGCCAGGGGAGCTGACGCCGAATCGATCGTGGTCTACCGGCAGCTCCTCAACCTCGCGCCGCGGCGAAGGGATGTCCGGGAGCTGCTCCGGACCTCCTCGCTCACCGGGACCCTTCCCGACTGAACCAGCTCCGATTTGGGGGCGCCCTCAGCCTCTCAGCCGCCCAACGTGCCGCCGCGTGCAGATGAGGTGGTGTTGCGGGTGGGCATCCGGCTGGACAGGTTGCAAGGTCGGTCGGGTGGCCCTCAACCCACAGCCAACCACCCCGGCGGCGCCCAGGTCCCGTTGGGGTCCCAGGCGCGCGTCGGCGGGCGAGCGTGCCGTCGGCCCACCAGCTCCGGTCGGCGACTACTCCCACGAGCGCGTCCTGCCCGACTGGGGTGGTGATTCCCGGAGCCGAGGCAGGTGGTGGTCGCCTTGCCTCGGCACGGGAGGAACATGCAGTACTGGGCACTGGCCACCAGCCAGATGGTGGCTGGCCAACGCGATCGCGAGCGCACCTCGGCCCGGCGCGGGTCGATGAGTCCCACCGGTGGGCGCTTCTGCCCACGGCGTCGCTGGCCGAGTCGCCGACTCCGGTTAGGTTGGCCCGCGACTGGTTGGCCTTGGGGTTGAGGATTCCTGAGGCTCTCAGCCGGGGCACGCTGTGAGAGTCGGGCTGGCTGGGGCCAGTGCGGGCCGTTGGCTCGAGGGGACCAACTCCACCTCTTCGCGTTAGGGCAGGGGGTAGACAGATTCCCGATCGAGGCCGATGGCTGCCCGACCCCGGGGCAGCCGGGCCGCCGCTCGGCGACAATGGCCGGGTGGAGTTTGGGTTCAGCGTCGACCCCGCCCAGGGCCTCAGCCCCGAGGATGAGCTGGCGTCGGTGCGGTTCGGCGCTCAGCTGGGGTACCGGTCGGCCTGGACCCCCTCGGGCGGGGATGCAGCGACGTTCGACCGGTGTACGGCCTGGAACGGCGCTTCGGGATTGTCCACGGGGATCTCGGTGGTGCCCGCGTCCGCCCAGCCGGCCGCGTTCTACGCGGAGCATGCCAGCCGGGTCTGGGAGGCGACCGGGGGAGCCTTCGTCCTCGGCGTAGGCAGTGGCCGGCTGGTCCACCCCGCCACCGAGATGCGCCCGTACCTCGCTGAGCTGCGGCGGCTGACGCCATCGGCACTTCATCTCTACGTCGCGGCTCTGGGGCCTCGGATGCTGGGGCTGGCGGCGGAGCTTGCCGACGGCGTTCTTCTCAACTGGTGCACGGCAGAGCAGGTTCGGTGGTCCCGGGCCGAGGTGGAGCGGGTAGCCGAAAGCACGGGGCGAGCCGTCCCCGTCATCGCCGAGTACATAAGGACTGCGGTCGACTCCGACCCCGACCGTGCTCGGCGGGCGCTGGCGACGGCCGCCCAGGGCTATGCCCTTGGCCCTAGCGCCTACCGTCGCCACTTCGAACGGATGGGTTTCAGCGAGGACCTCCAGCGGTGGCGCAGCGCCGGGGCGGAGCTCCCTCCCGAGCGGCTCTCGTCGGTGGGGGCGTGGGGAGCTCCAGGGTCAGTTGGCGGCCAGGTGCTCCGGCTGGCCGCCGGCTTAGACCTCGCCATCATCAGGGTGCTGGTGGCGGTCCCCGGAGATGCGACCTCGGCCAGGCTGGCACTGGCCGAGTGCCAGCCTGCCTGACGCCCATCGGCTGGCCGCGGCCGCGCTTCGTCGAGTCGCCTGGCGGCGATGTGCCCGGCAGGGCAGCTGCCCGGGATGAGCAGGAGATCGGGCGGTGTGCCCGAGCGCCCGCGTCATCTCCCATCGTGGTCGGATCTCCCCCCATCGCCGAAGCTACACCGGTCGCTGCCCTGCGCCCGGCGGGAGCTGCGCCGCCTCGAGTCGAGCGGAGTTCCAGGGGCTCTCACTGCCCGGTGGCTGCATGCTATCGTTTGCCAGGATCGCCCGGGGGTTCCGCCCATGCGGGCGGTCAATGGCACCGGCCGACTGGCTGAGAGGGAGTGGCAGCCTGTGGAGCGCTTCGGGACGGCGAAGCGGGCCTTGACGGAAGCGGTCGACGCGAGACAGCCGCGGCCTCGCCTTAGGGGGAGCCGGGAGGTGCCTTGGTGAATCAGCCACCACCCTACCTGCACTGGGCCTTCATCCAGATCTCGCTGCCCAATCTGGTGTTGATCCTGGTCATGCTCGGACTCTTCGCCGTGGGCCTGGTGCTTCCGCTGCCGGGTCGCCGGCACCGCCGTCGGGCCTACCAGGAGCCAGTCGCTGACCTTGACCTGGATCCCCCGCCGTCTCCGCGGGATCAGGCGCCGGAGCCGCCGGCGCCAGGGGAGCGGAGCTGGACAAGTGCGGTGAGCCGACTGCTGGTGCGGGAGTTGCCTCTGAAGCACCTGCTTGCCGACCGGGAGCCGGCATACGTCGGATCTTGGATGTACGTGTTCGGAGTCGTAACCATCGCGGCCTTGGTCTGGGTGGTGGCGAGCGGCGTCGTCCTCGTCATCTTTGGGCCGCAGTGGTGGCAGGTCTCGCCCCAAGGGCACTTCGTCAACAGCATCCACTTCTGGAGCGTCCAGATGTTCTTCATCTTCATGGTGCTCCACCTCTGGGGCCAGTACTTCGCCGCTGGCTGGCGCGAGGGCCGCGCGGGCACGTGGATGATCGGGCTGGTCGTCTTCCTGGTCAGTGTGGTGACTGCTTTCACCGGCTATCTGGTTCAGCAGAATTTCGACTCGCAGTGGATTGCCCTGAACGCCAAGGACTCGGTCAACGCCACCGGCGTTGGCGCCTTCTTCAACGTGCTCAACTTCGGCCAGATGTACGGGTTGCACGTGTTGCTCTTCCCGATCGTGGTCACTCTCCTGATCGTGGTTCACGTAGTTCAGGTGAGGCGGCGCGGAGTGGTGAAGCCGATTGAGAGGCGGGCGGGATCATGACCCGGCGGAAGTGGGACCAAGCGGAGTACTTCCGGGGGGTGCCGACCGCACCGTACGACCTGGTCAAGGAGATCACCGTCGCCTTGGGGGTGATGTTGGCGGTGGTGCTGATCCTGGCTACGCTGCTCTCCTCGCCGGATGTGGCACCGGTGACGCTCCGGAGTTGGGCCAGACAGGATCCGATCGACTTTCTTACCACCGCGACCGGAGAACTCCAGGGAACCACGATCAGCAGTTCGTACGGGCCTCCGTACAACAACGGATCCGGATCGGTCCAGACCCTGGGGCCGCTCGCGCCCCAGCTCTGGGCTGGCGTGCACCAACCCGTGGATGCAGCGGTGGTCGACGTGCTGGCACCACTGGGCGTGGCCAGTGGCGGCCATCCGGTCCTGGAGAGGGCCCTGGTGCGCTTTGAGGGCGCCACGAACCAGCAGCAGCAGGTGTGGCTCGACAGGTACATCAGGGCGGTTGGCCACGCGCGGGTACTGGGGGCCCGGGTGGTCGTTCCCGGGGCTGCCTATGGCCCGGTGGGGACGCTGATGGGGACTCTGCTGACCGTCGCCCGCAGCGGGGGGTTGGATGCCCTGCTCACGGCCAACGGCCGTTTCTACCAGACCGACTACACCCGAACCCTGCTCTTCCTGGGCGACGGCAACTACGTGAACGAGTTGGCGGCGCAGCGACACCTCCTGGGGACGCAGTGGGGGGTGATGAACGAGACCGGCCGGTATCCGGGACAGGCCTGGCTGTGGCTGTACACGCTCTGGTACCAGATACCTCCCTACAGCACCGCGGCCAACGCCGACCTGTTGGTGGTGCTGACGATGGGCTTCCTCACCACCCTGCTCTTGTTGACGCCTTTCCTCCCGGGCCTGCGAGACATTCCCCGATGGATTCCCGTCTACAAGCTCATCTGGCGCGAGCACTACCGTTTCACGGGCGCCGCGGAGCCAGAGCGACCAGACCGGATCTAGCGGGGTGTTGAACTAGGCGCGAAGTCGGCCGATCGGTGCCGGGCGATGGTCGGTTGGGGCCGGTGAAGGGCAGTCATGTCCTCCGACCCGCCAAGAGTGGCCCGGGCCTACTGCGGCGGGAGCCCCTCGCGGCCATCCTTCTCGGAACTCAAGCGGGTATCGGCACCAGCTTGCTCATCCGAACCAAGTTGTAGGCCGCCGCCGTCACCTCGGCCCAGAAGCCGGTTCCGTTCCACTCCCAGATACCGCAGCTTTCTTTCCCCTCCCACGGTCTTGGTCCAACCGAAGATCTCCT
>PLTL01000164.1 GCA_003164475.1 Candidatus Dormiibacterota bacterium
TCGTGCTCAGTCCCTACAACAATCGGGACCGCTCCCACTTCGAGCAGTTCTCCACGTTCCACCGCCGCCTATACGCCTCTGTCGAGCCGGTCAGCATCACCCCGTTCACTCCAGCCGCGCTGGACCGTGGTCTCGCCGGTGCGCTGACCGCCTGGATCCGCCAGGCCGTCAACCCGTCGTCTCCTTCCGCCGCGGTCGACCACTTCGTCGATGCTCTCGTCCCGATCGAGGCACGCGTGCGGTCCGACAGCCCGCAGGAACGCAACCTCACCCGCCGGGCCGCCGAGCTCAACAGGTGGCTTGCAAACACTCAGCACGCCGAGTGGGGGACGTTGCAGCCAGGGAAAAGTAGCACCGGGTTCCTGCGCCCGCTCGGCGAAGACGCGCCAGCCCGCGCCGACAACCCCGACGCTGTGAACACCACCTGGCTCGTCCCGACGTCGATGCGGTCCGTCGACGCCGAAGCTGGCGCTAGGGCCATTCGCCACACGAGGACCGCCGGCGCTTCCTCAGAGGCCACCGCACCCACCGTCGCTGGCGCGACCGGGTCAGCCGAAGAGGACGTGTTCTGATGGCTCGCCGAGTCTTCTACACACCGATCAAGCGCAGCCACATGATCGCCCCGTTCGGTATCGGCGCCCTCCTGCTGGCCCGCAACGGAGTCGGTGTCGTAGTCTGCGGGCTCGACGAATGGCTGCACGAACGGCCCAATGACGGGCGCGGCGGGGCCAGCTGGCTGGAACGTAACCAAATCATCGATGCCCACCTCCAGCGGCGTCTCGGCGTCAACCGCCTGATCCAACCGCCCGTCGTCGGTAATGACCCCAGCGACAAGGACACCTGGTTCGTGCGAGTCGCGCGGTTTCCGCTCACCGAGTACTGCATCAACCCTAAATGTCGGCGCCTCGTGACCCGCCTCCCCGAAGGAGTGTCACAGGGCAGCTGCAGCGAGTGCGAACAGCCCGACGGCCGCAAACGGGCATGGCCGACTCAACAGGTCCCGCTGGCGCTCGCCTGCCCGGCCGGTCACCTCTCCGATATCCCGTGGGTCGAATGGGCGCACGATCCAGATCTCCAACCCCGTGACGACAATGGCCAGCCCCGCCACGCCGGCGGCATGTGCGCCCAACCGACCCTGACTTACCGCGTCGCCACCGACATCACCGCGCCCATCATCCAGTGCACCAACTGCTCGGCCAGCGTCGATCTCGGGTCGCTGCGCAACCAGCGCCACGACTGCCCCGGAGGTCAACCGTGGCTTCCCGGCACCTCTGCTGAGGTGTGCACGCAACGCGCCCAGGTTCTCGAACGGACCGCCACCGGCCTGTACTACCCGGAGGTGCGCTCCGCTCTGCACCTGCCCCACGGGCCCAGCGTCGACCACCGCCTCATGGCGCTGCTAGCCGAACCCGTGGCCAATGTCATCCTCACCGGCTACCAGCGGGGCGAAACGCCGGATGAGCGGGACCTCAATCGGCTCGCCGTCATCGCGGCCGCTCGGGGCATCACAACCAGCGCCCAGGACATAGCCCGTCATATAGAGATCGTCAACGCCGACGTGCCCGAATTCGACGACCACGTCGTGCGCGCCCAAGAGCTCGTCGCCCTGCTCGACCCGACGGACAAGAGCTCCAGCGCCGTAGGCCTGCCTCCGCTCATCGTCGAGTGGAGACCGCTCAGTGATTACCAAGGCCCGCTATTCGCCGGGACCACCCGTCGCTTCGCCGCCTTGAGCGCCGTTCCCCGTCTCGCCGAAACCCGGGCGCTCGTCGGCTTCAGTCGGGTCGTCCCAGGCCGCCCAACCCCTCAGGAGGGTTTCGTCCAGCAATGGGGCGCACCGCTCGACGCCACCCGGGAGCGCGATTGGTTGCTCGCCCACCGGGTCTACGGCGAAGGGATCCTCCTGGTCCTCGACCCCGACGGGGTGCGACGCTGGGAGGACGAGACCCGAGTGTCGTCGGCCTGGTATCGGGACGGAATGGAGTTCGCCGGAGACTTCCTCACGCCCCGCCACCTGCTCGCCCACACTCTTGCCCACGTGTTGCTCCGCGAGGCGGCCGCCGTGTGCGGCTACGCACTCCCGTCCTTGCGGGAACGTGTCTACGTCGTTGCAGACGCCGAAGGCGCCCCCCAAACTGCGATACTGGTCTACACAGCAGAGGGCGACTCGTTCGGGACGCTGGGCGGGCTCGTCGAGCTGGCCGACCCCGGTAACCTCGAGGCGCTCATCGAGCGGGCGCTGGACAAAGCACGTTGGTGCGGCGCCGACCCGGTGTGCATGAACCCGCCCGAAGGCGCCGGCCTTCAAATCAGCCGTGGGTCTTGCCATCACTGTCTGCTGCTACCGGAGACTAGCTGCGAGCTTTTCAACGGCTGGTTGGATCGAGCGGCGCTCGTCGCGGGCCGGGCAAACACCCCTGCTTACTTCAGGTGACAACGGCGGTGGATGTACCGGCTCGGCGCCGTGCTCATTGCCGTCGGCTTCGTTCGTCTCGACGCGAATCCCTCCCAGCGACCGAGAGGCCGTCAATAGCGCGGCGGCTGGCTCAAGCTGGTCGGCGCACTCCGGATGGCGATGCCGCCGCCAGAGTCACGAACACGATGCTGATGCTGCACCCGACCGGCACAAAAGGACAGACACGAGTCTGAGCGGGGCGTCGCATCGGGCCAGCCGGATGCGACGGCGGTGATAGCGCGCCGACGGTTTCGAATCGAGGCCGGTGTGACAACCGATCCCGAGCCGCGTCGCTCCGACAGGGGACCGGCCCCTCCACTCACAGGGCTGTGACCTGGGTCTGTGAGTGTTGCTGTGAGTAGTCCTGTGNNTAGTCCCCGCGCCGTCTCAAGGAAGTGCTGAGTTCAGCCTTGTTCGTCGATTTCTCTCCACGATCGCATTGGGCAGCGAGGCTGTAGCCGAAACGCCCGCAACCACGCGGTTGAACCCAGAGACCCGAAAGTTCGAGCTTCAGGAATCGGCCAGCGACATAGCTGACGCGATGGCCGACGACGCAATCGCGGGCGTGAGCAGAGCAGTCGCGTCAGAGGTCACGACCCCGGATGACTTCAGCGCCTTTGCTGAGTTGGTCGACACGATGATGGATCAGTTGCCAAGCGCGGCAAGCGAGGACGTACCCGAGTCCGTCTCTGATGAGCCACTCTCGGTGCCAGTGCAAACGGAGATGCAAGGTTTGTCCGAACGTCTCGCTGGATGGCCCGAGTGGGCGAAAACAGCAAGTCCGCGAGAACTGGTGCGTGCGGTCAAGATGGCGGATGGGATTGTCACTTTCCTCGAAGCTGCCACATCGGGTATGGCTACGACGGAGACCGAGCGTTGGCGGTTCGTCGGGCTACTTGCCCCCATGTGCGGAGCAGAGTGGCCCCTCCTCGAACCGATCATGACGGAGGTGTTCGCTTCGGTTAGAGGCACCGCTGGACTGGCGCCGGGCGCCGGTTCATGAGCGGCCCTTAAATAACAGGTGTCCCCGGCGCCGCGTCAACGACCCGGGGACCGACACAGGAGGTCTTATCTCCCATGCAGACCCGAGGCTACTTAGCCAAGTCGGCCGTCATCACTACACCGCAGCCGAGGCTCGTGCTTTCGCCCGAGGACGTCACCGACTCCACGGAGGCATTCGCCGAAACGTACTCACGCCCCGATAATGCAGGCGTCTGTGTCGTCGACGGCTTCGGTTGTCGCATCGTCGTCGAGCGCGGCGCCCTGGAAGTTCACGACGGTGTTGGTCCGCACCGGCGCACCCGACGCTACGACCGGGCTACACATGGTCTTCGCCGCCTCGTGATCCTGAACGCGGCCGGCGTGTTCAGCCTCGACGCGGTGCGCTGGTGTGCGCACCTCGGCATTGGGGTCCTCGTGATGGGGTCGGACGGCACCTGTCAGCTCGCCTCAGCACCTCGCATGACCGACGATGCCCGGCTCCGTCGTACTCAGGCGCTCGCGCCTTTCGAGCCATACGGGCTGGAGGTCGCCCGGTGGCTCATGTCCCGCAAGATCATGGGCCA
>PLTL01000098.1 GCA_003164475.1 Candidatus Dormiibacterota bacterium
GGAAGAAGAGGAGATCGACGAGGCCGGGACCATCCTCGGCGTCGGTCTGGGCACGGTCGGGGTGTGTGGGATCGGTCAGTGACGGAAGGTTCAGGAGGACGAAGGCGAGCTGGAAGGGACGCCACGAGCGGCGTTGCGGCGCGTCGGCCTGCGCCGCCGCCGCCGCCAGGGAGACGGAGGAGTCGCGCTGGCGCATGGCGGCGATCTCGGTGTGTGCGCGCTGCAGCGCCATGGCGGAGTTGGCGAACTTCCACGCCTCCCACGCCTGGTCGTCTTCGGCGAGGAGCGTGATTCCGGCTTCCAGGCGCGCGGCGACCCTGCGTGCGCCGGCGAGGTGGGAGCGCGCCCCCACTCGGTGGGCTGCCAGGTCGGGCTCGGCGTTCACGCGCGCCTCTTGGTCGTCGAGCCAGAGTCTGTAGGCGGCATGGAGGGGATGGAGGCCGGCGACGACGCTGGAGCGCTCCGCCGTCGCCATGTACCGCATGTCGAGAATGCGAGGGTCGAACCCCGGGATCTCGGCCGGGTCCGGGGCGACGGTCTGGCCGATGTCGAACGAGGGCAGCCAGGTTGTGGTCAGCCGCCACGATCGCGGCTCGGCCGGCCGCTGCTCCGCCTCGACAGCGACGTTGCGTCCCACGGCGAACTGACGGCAGTCGCGGTACAGCAGGTCAAGGCCGAGCCTCTCGGGGTCCGCCGTGGGGGCGGTCTCGTCCGCGACCACATGGGCGGGGTCGTTGTGGGCGAGGAACACCGGGCTGGAGAGATCGGCAGCCGTGACGCTGAGCTGCGCCTGGTAGAGGCGAGCCTCGTCGCGGCTGCGCTCGGGCTCACTCTGGCAATCGACGAGCGCGAGGTCGATGATGCGCACCGCTCCTCGGAGCCGGCTGCGGGAGCGAAGCAGCACCCGCGGGCGCTCCGGGTCGGGAGCGACGCTGCTCTCCCCAGCGACGACGTCGAGTTCGATCTCGCCTCCCGCCTCGCGCCGGCACCAGACTCGGTGGGGCACGCCCGAGTCGGTGAGCTGGGAGGCGGACGGCGCCACCTCGTACCGACCCCACGTCGCGCGCACCCGCAGCGACGTGGTGGCGGGGTCGAGGCTGAAGGAGAGCCCCATCGAGGCGGGCATCATCGATCCCGCGGCGGCGGCGGCGGTCACTTCGGTCGCCCCCTCCCCGGTGCCGTCCTCGGCAGCGGAGTCACTGGTCACCTCAGCCTCGAGCATGGTGCGCGCCGGGCAGAGGACCCCGACGATGTACCGCTCGGAGGGAGTGCTTCCGTATGGGAGCTCCTCCTCGGGCCCCTGCCAGGGGCCGAGAAGGTCACGGGCGAGGTAGCTCTCTATCTCATCGCGGACCTGGCGTGACGTCCAGGGCAGCGCGGATGCCGCAGCGGCGTGAAGCGGCAGCTCACCGCCGGTCCCCGACAGGGGCAGCTCGGTGGACTCGGTCACTTCGCTTCCTCGGCGAACAGCTCCGCCTGCGTGTCTGGCGCGGGGGCTACAGCCCTCCGTCCGCCCCGTCGCGGTCGGTTCGCGCTTCCGCCGCTCCGCTGCTCCTCGGCATGCCGCTCGTGGTTCAGCTCGAGGAGGCGGTCGAGGATCTCATGTTGCACCGCCGGAGCGATGGCCCAGCGCGTCCCCTGGCGGGTCTCGTGGTGACCGTGCCCGAGGATGAGGTCCGTCCACCCGTACGCTTCGCAAACCGCTGTGTCGATTTCGACGTGAATCGCCCGAAGCCTCCTCACGACGTCATCCTGCACAGCGGGATCGTGGACGAGGTTGTACGTAGCCGTGAGACCCAGGTTGCGGTCAAGCATGAGCTGGCGCCGCTCGACGTCCAAGCGCTCACCCGTGGTTCGCATGCGGGCCGTGATCGGAGGCAGGGGGAGGGTCTCGAACACATCGGACGGCGTGTAGCGGATTCGGGTTTCCAACGTCGAGGCATGCGCAATAGCCCACCAGTAGTGTGGAGCGCTGGAGAGGAGGGCGAGCATGGCCGGATCATCGGTTGCAAAGACCACTGTCGCGTTCGAGAATACCGCCCCTCTGCAAACGAAGACGGGCATTACGACCTTGCTGACGATGGTGATGATAAGCACCCGATCGAGACCTGCGATAGCGCCGTAGAGTGCGTCTGCCCTCCGCCCGTACCGCCACCAGTGCTTCGCCCGGTCGTTCGCCGTGGCGTTCCTTCCGATGAGCTTCGTACGCTCTGGCCGTACCTCCTCATCGACGATTGCCCAGCAGTCGGAATACTGTCTGGCCTTTTCCTCATTCCAATCGAAGAAGTTAATGACCCAGCGGCTCGCCGAACTGTCGGGGCGCGAGTTCAGGTCCTCGCCATTGACGTATGGAAAGAGTACTTCGGCATTTCGCCGGTCGCGTTCGATTAGCGCTCGTGCTTCCCCCTCGGACATGGTGAAGCCGAGACCGAGGATGATGGTCCCATAGAAAGCGATATCTCGATTTGCGACCAGGCGCTCTGGTGTCCCCGCAACGCGGCCCACCGGATCAAGTGCGGTGCTGATCTGGCCGACACGCACTCCGTCCGCGAGTACTCGCACACCGGGCACATAGGGCCGTCGCGTCGCCCACACGATGCTGAACTCGAGGTTCACGGCGCGCGTGGGCCACTTCTGACTCTTGACCGCCCCGTGGATGTGGAAACCATGTTTGATGAGCTGATCTAGCCCCACCTCGCGGGTGTCCCCCTGGGCGATGGTGTTAGTGGTGATAAGGCCGAAACTTCCACGGTCGCTGCGCACGATCGCTGCTGCGGTGAGGAGCATATACGTGACGAGGTCAGCGCTTCCGCGGACGCCTCCGCCGCGTTGCCTGACGAGGTGATCACGGTAGCTAGTTCCATGGATTCCAGTGATCTTCTGTCCATGGAGGTACGGCGGGTTACCAATCACAGCGTCGAACCCTGAGTGATCCTCTGCTTCGAACACCTCGGGGAAGAGGAGCGGGAAGTGCGCAGGATGGCTGATGGCCCCCGACCGGCGGTCGGTGAGGGCGAATGTGACCTGCTCGTCAAGCGTCGCGGTGTCGACCCGGGCGGAGTTCGTCATCGTTTCGGCCAGCTGGAAGGCGATATCGTAGCTCGCGGTCGAGCCTCCAGAGAGGCTCGCCGCCGAGAGGGCATCGGCGATCCGGCTGAGCCGGTCGGTCACCTCCTGGGACTCCCGAAGCAGGCGGGCCTTGTCCTCCGCCGACCGCGTGTCGATGAGGGGGATGTCGGCCAGCCGCTCGCGCAAACGTGTTGCTTGCTCCAGCAACGAGGCAACGTCAGTCTGCCAAAGGGGAAGGCGCTCGCTCTGCAGGTGGTGGTCCACTCCAGGGTCCATATGGAGCTCGACGAGCTGCTCGGTGCTCGTGATGCCGAGGAGGCTGTCGCCCACGGCGATGCGGTCGTCCAGGAAGGTGAAGGGTCGCTGCCTGTCGAGAGTCACCAACCAGAGGGAGAGCTTGCACATCTCTACTGCCATGGGGTTGATATCGACGCCGTAAATGCAGTGGTCGAGGACGGCGCGCCGCGCCTCCAGCTCCTGAGCGGCGGCATCGTCCGGGTCCGCCTCGATCGGGACTTCGTCGTGAAGCTCTCGCGATTCGATGAGCCGCCGGGCCAGGTATCGGGTCGCCGCCACCAGGAAGGCGCCGCTTCCCGCGGCGATGTCGATGACGCGCAGTCCGAGGAGCTCCCCCGGGGAGAGGAGGCGCCAGTCCGCCCGGTTCTCCGTATCCAGCGGTCCCGGGGAGTAGACGAGCGGCTCTAGGGCGCCGATCACCACCTGCTCGGCGAGGTTGCGGGGCGTGTAGACGGCGCCCGTGTGAGCCCGCAGGACGCTGTCCGTCAGGTACAGGCTGCGCGGCGGGTAGACGACGGGCAGGTCGCGGGGATCGTGCCGGAGCAGACGCCCGAAGGGCAGGACGGCTCGGGCCGCCTCCTCGTCCCCGCCGCACGCCTCCAGCACCTCGCGCCAGAGCCGGTCGTCGGCCTCGGTGAGCAGCGCCTTGACGATCGAGCTCTCGCTGCGGCGACCGGCGGCTGTCTGAGTGAGCGGTGAGAGCCAGCCCGCGAACTCGTCGGACCCGTCCTCCAGCTTCAATTCCATCTCGTGTAGGGAAAGTTCTGGCCCGTCGCGCTCCCCCCGCGCGTCGCCGGCGACTCCGAGCACCCAGCCCTCCGAGCGCGTAGCGTCCTCGCCGATCAGCCCCTCGTAGACGTACCCGATCTGCTCGACGTCGAGCTGGCGGAAGGAGATGCGGCGGCGCTCGCGGCCGAAGCGCAGCCATTGCAGCGCATCCAGCGAGTGGAGCATGGTGCGGTCGTCGATGGGGACCGGCAGCGCGCCCTCCAGGGGATCCCCTGCAGAGGTGCGCCCCTCCAACCAGGGGAAGCGGTCCGGGTCGAAGAGGCTGCCGCCATAGGCGGGGAGGCTGAGGTCCTGGTGACGAGCGCCGCGATGGATGGCGCGGCTGGCGGCGAGAAGGCGGTGCCAGCCAAGGGTGGAACGCTCCAGGGCGTCCTCCCCGGCCTCGGTCGCCGTCTCGCGCAGCGACGAGGCGAGGGTGCTGGCGGCGTAGGCCGAGGCATAGGCATCGTCATCCAGAGGAAGCAGGCCTTGTTCCTCGGCGTAGAGGAGGAAGACGAGGCGCATGAGAACGGTGACGGCGGCCGTATACACGTCCGACGGCTCGACCGTCTCCGGGAGCAGCCCCCGTCCGTGACGGGCGTGGTGATCGGCGTCCAGGCGCCCGATGGTGGCGACGAGCATGTCCACGACGGCCTGGGATTGCTCCTTGAGCCGCTCGGTGATCTCCTCCTGACGGTCGAGACTGAGGCGCAGCAGTGCCGGGAGCGTCCGCTCGTCCTCGACGCCGAAGAACCGCTGGCGGCAGAGCAGCGCATGGAAGGCGCGAAGGGTCTCCGGCTCGTCGAACCAGACATGGCGCGTCCAGGTGACCGTGGTCAGGGCCCCGCCCGGGAGGCAGACGAGCGTCCACTCGCTTCCATCGGTGACCAAGCCCAGGGGCACGCCCTGGAAGCGCAGCGCATGCGCGAGCCGGTCGGCGGGGCTCGCCGTCCACGTTGACGCCGTGGCACGCGCCACCGGGGTGCGCGAGGTCGCCCGCGTGCCCGGGGTGGTGAGCATGCCGAGGAGCGCCGGCTTCCCGCCCTGGGCGGCTAGGAGGGCGAAGTCCGGTCGCAGCTGGGTGGCATGCTCGGGTACCGGGGTCGTCAGCCCGGAAGGCAGGTTCGGGGCGAGAACGAGCCGATCCCCCCAGCCGAGAAAGTCCGTCAGGACAGTCCGGACGAAGCCGTCACGGGTACCGGGGCTGGCGTCCAGGAGGGCGCTGGAATCACGCAGGCGGGTGACCGAGTCGTGGTCGAGGGCGGGCAGCCCCGTCGACCACACCTCCTTGACGACCGGCGCCGCCAGAAAGGGGCCGTCGCTGGCGAGGAGGTCGAGCCAATCGGCGGCGGAGGGCGGGCGCCGCCGCCAGCGTCCGTGTGCCGGCCTCATCGCGGCCCTCCGGGGACGAGGTAGACGACCGCCGCCGGGAACCAGAGGACCCGGCTCGTCTCGTAGCGGCGAGCGATGGCGGCCATTTCCCGCTCCAGCTCGGCCGGGATGCGAGAGAGACGCTCGCGCCAGGCGTCGGCGTCCTGGTCGAGCTGGTTGCGCTCGTCAGGGTCGAGATCGGCGAAGCTCAATTGACGAGTGGCACCGAGGCTGCCGATGGCCGTCGACAGGGACGCGGCGAAATCGACGAGCAGCTGCCGGGTGCGACTCTCGTCCTCGCTGCGGCGCTGTGCCAGCCCCTTGCGCAGGCTGTCCTCGCGCTCGTGGGCCCGAGCCTCGATGGCCCCACGGAGATGGGACGCCACCGTGGCCCAGACGTGGGCCAGCTCGTCCCGCGCCGGCGGCGGAGCTGCGGCCGGTGAGGCGTCCGGCCCGAGCGCCGCGTCGAGCAGGCCCTCCAGCTCCCGCACTCCGAGCCGGGCGAAGGAGGTCCCCCGTAGCCACCCACCGGCGGGGAAGAGCTCCTCATGGAGCCGGTTGCCGTCCGCGCCGACGATGACCAGGCGGGAGTAGGCGGCGAGCACCGCGTCGCGCAGCCGCGCATCGTGCACCGCCAACGCGGCGACACGGGCGAGCTTCTGCCCGCTCCACACCTCGGCACGGAGGAGCCGCGTGGCCATGGCCACCAGGGGATGATTGAGATGGGCGAGCACGATGTCCTGACGGGGGGCGGCGAGCCGCGAGTCGAAGCTGATCCGGCGACGGCCGTAGTCGCGATCCTCCAGCGCCGACGTGGTGCGGGTCCAGGATCCCGTGAGCTGGGGGACACCCCAGACGCGCTCGCCGGAAACGGTGTCGTGCTCGGGCGTGAGCGCCGGCTGGCGGCCGAGCTCAAGACCGACCCTCACCACGCGCTCCACGTCGGCAGGGGTGCAGTGCAGATCCCGCGCCGAGTCGGCGAGCGAGGCGCGCAGCCGCGCGGCATCCTCGCGCAGCTTGCGCTCGACCTTGAGAGCTTCACGGGCCGCGGGCTTCGGCGTCACCGTCTCAGGGTCGAACCCCGAGAGGTCCCGGCCCAGCATGCGGGCCTCGACGGCGTTGGCGAGCACCGGGTTGACACTGCCCAGGTCGGCGCGCATCGTGGCCACCTTGATGGCGACGCGGGTGAGGAACTCCAGGTCGGCGTCCCTGCTTTCGACACCGGCTGTCTGCCAGTGTGCGCCGACGAAGTGGCGGATCTCGGGGACGGCATTCTGGCCGTAGCGGTCGATGCGTCCCGCCCGCTGCTCCAGCCGGTTGGGATTGAACGGGATGTCGTAGTTGACGAGGCGATGGCAGTGTCGCTGGAGGTCGATCCCCTCGCTGGCCGTGTCCGTCGCGAGCAGGATGCGAACCGGATGCTGATTGGGTGGCTTCTGGAACTCATCGGTGATCCGCTCGCGCTCCTCGTCGTCCATGCCTCCATGGAGGAGCGCGAGGCGCCCGCCGTCCGCCAAGCCGTAAGCGTCGAGCAGCTCGGCCAGCCAGCGCTGGGTGTCGCGATACTCGGTGAAGACGGCGACGCGCTCGTCGTTCCACTGACCGTCGGCGTGCCCACTCCGGCAGACGTCCTGCAGGTACGCGATCAGGGAGCGGGCCTTGGTGTCACTCTCCTGGCCGTGGGCCGCTGTCCAGCGCAGCAGGGCGTCGAGAAGCCGGCGCTCCTCGCCGCTGGGTGAACCCGAAGCTCGAGTCGCGGTGTCGGTCGCGGCCCGCTCCGCCTCCTCGAAGGCCTCGTCGTCGCCCCAGTCGCCGAACAGCAGCTCGCGGCGCTGTGTATCGGCCCATTGCGGCAGGACCTCGCGCTCTTCCGTGGTCTCCGCCACCGCCTGCGCGTGGACCTGGAGGGTTCGCGAGAACGCGAAGGGGCTGGAAAAGAGCCGCTTCTTGAGCAGGAGGGTGATGAGGTCGGCGGAGCGTGCGGCCTTCTCCCCACCCCGGGACAGCCGCCGCCGGCGCAGCTCGGTGTACTCGCGCAGGAGGCTGTGTACCTCCAGCTCCTGGTCCGAGTAGTCGACGGGGATCGGCTGGACGTCGCGGTCGTGATAGCGAGGCGTGCCGTCGGCCTCGGTGATCTCGCTCTTCAGCCGGCGCACCATGATCTCCTGCAGCGCCGCCGGGCTGGGCGTGACGCCGCGGGCGAATCGCTGGGGGTCGAGCATGGCCAGCAGCGCTGTCCAGGACTCCTCGTAGCCGTTGTGGGGGGTGGCGGAGAGGAACAGACGGTGGTTGGTCCGCTCGGCGATGCGGCGCACGGCTCTAGTCTGCTGGCTGTCGATCGCGTAGCGGCCCCGACCGGGCGGCGCGCAGTGATGCGCC
>PLTL01000255.1 GCA_003164475.1 Candidatus Dormiibacterota bacterium
GCTCTCCGGAGCAGCTCATCGGGGTCGATCTGGTCGCCCGGAGACTCGGCGATGCCGATGCTGGTGTGAACCGAGATCCTCCTGTCGCTCAGGGTGATCGGCCGGCTGATGGCGGCCGCGATACGCTCGCCGGTGCGCCGCGCGCTCTCCGCCCCCCCGCTCTCCTCCAGGACGACCGCGAACTCGTCGCCGCCGAGCCGAGCTGCGGTGTCGCCGCGCCGCATCGCCCTGGACAGGCGCGCGCCGACCTTCCTGAGCACGGCGTCGCCGGCCGCGTGGCCCATGGTGTCGTTGATCGCCTTGAACTGGTCAAGGTCCAGGCAGAGGACCGCGAAAGGCCGGTGGTTCCGGCCGTGGCGGGCGGCGGCGTTGGCCAGCCGGTCGCTGAACAGGGTCCGGTTGGCCAGGCCGGTGAGCGGGTCGTGAAGCGCCTGGTGGGTCAGCTGGTCGGTCAGCTCCGCCTCGGCGGTAACGTCGCTGACGTTGGCCACCAGCCCGGCGATGTCCGGATCCCCGCTCAGGTCGGTGAGGGTCACCCGCCATGTGCCGCGCGATGGGCCTGGCGACCGGCCCCCCCGGCTGCCGGGGTGCGCCGATCGGCCGGGCGAGCCGGGGAGGGTGGACGCCCCGGGGTCGGCCGGGTTTCGGTGCGCAACCTGGACGGTGACGGTCACCGCGGTACCCGCCGAGGCCGAAGCCCTCTGCCGGGCCGCCTGCAGAGTGGCCCGACTCGCCGGGTCGAGGCCGGCGAGCAGCTTGGCGTAGCTGTCGTCCCCGTGCGCGCCGAGCATCGACGCCGCCGACGGTGAGTGGTAGAAGAGATGCCCCAGCTCGTCGGTGACCAGGATGGCGTCGGATGACGCCTGGAGCAGGGATCGGAACCAGCGCTCGCGGCGCTCCACCGCGCGCGCCCAGCTCCGGTTCTCAAGCAGCGCCACCAGCTGCAGGGTCAGCAGCAGCAGCACGACCACGAACGCCAGTGCGATGAGGACCGGGTCCACCCCGACGTTGGAGAGGAGCTCGTAGACGGCGCCGGTGATCGCCCCCGCCAGCCCGACGTAGGGAACGACCATCAGCAGGAGGCTGTTCCGGGCTGGCTCCGGCACCGCCTCGGCCTCACTCGCGGGCCAAAATGGGGCGCAGCCGATCCATGCATACCCCAGCAGCCAACCGGCGTCGATCCAGTTGGTGACGGCGTACGTGCCCTTCAGGGTCATGTAGGTGAAGGTGCTCTCCGACACCGTGATAGCTGCGAACCCGAGGCCCAGCAGGAGCAGGCCGTGGGGCACGGGGCGCATCCGGTAGAGGAGCGCGAAGGCGATGAGGCTCAGGAGCAGCACGGCGGTGAGGGGATAGCCGATGTCGAGGACATCGCCCAGTGGGTCGAGACCGCTGGAGGCGACCAGGGGCCGGAGGACGAATGCCCAGCCGACCATCAGCAGGGAACCGCCGAGCACCAGGCCCTGGAGGACGCTGAGGCTGTGCAGCCGCGCCCATGGGCCGCGCCAGCTCAGCACCGCGGCGAAGGCGAAGGGGATGGCCGCCAGGTATCCAACGTCGGCCAGGGAGGGGAACGGCACCGCGTGGCCCATGACGGCCTCGATGACGAACCAGATGACGTTGCCGGCGGCCTCGAAACCGCATGCGGCGGCCACCAGCCACCAGGTGAGGCGCCGCCGGTCGCGGACCCGGACCGCCGCCACGGCGCAGCTGACCGCGGCCGCGCCCGGCAGGACGAACTGGAGGAGGTCGTCGCCGAAGAGGGTGGCGTGCACCCCTCCCCAGTCCATCCCGAACCAGCACGCGGCGAGGAGCGCGAAGAGGGCAGCCGCAGCCGGGCGGAGCACTGGTCGGTGCCCCAACCTGGCCATTGACACCATCTCACCGTCAGGGTAGAGGGCGCCCTCCGAATCCCGGTGACCCTCCTGTAGCAGGCGAAAGGCAGCCGGGTGACGGTTCACCGGTGCCCCGCTTCGATCCGAGGGCGCGTCTACTCGGGCTGACCCTGTTCCCGTTGCCGTGTTCGGCATGGGGCCGCGCGACACCACCGATGAGGCCTTTGCGCGGGTGGTGTCGCAACTCGCGCGGGCGCTCACCAGGCGGGACTGGCTGACGCCGGTGGCGACGGCGGTCTTCGGTGGCGTCGATCCCCCGTCACGGCGTCCGGAAAGACGCCGGGACGCTCGTGACTGGACGGTCATCGAGACATGGGCCACCTCCGTCGCCCTGGCCGGACGGCAGGCTCCGCTGTAGACACGGAGTTCGCGCCGTGCGGCGAGCGCCACATGCTTTTCCCCAACACTGGGCCAGCGCAGCGTTCCGCTGGCAGGCTCGCCACTTCCCTGATCGCCACCCTGGCCCCCTCATGCCGGAATCGGGCATGCACCCCGGAGGACCTGTCCGGATTCCGCTGAGGGCGTCCCCCACCTATAGTTGGCCCGTGAGCGCGAGCTCCGTCAGCCCCTTGCGCGTGGTGGAGGTCATGGCCGCCCTCGACGTCCTCGAGGCGGTCGCCGCCTCGTCCCGGGAGGGGCGCACCGTACGGCTCGACGGTGGGGGAGGCTGATGGCATCTCAGGGTCCGGAGGAGCTGCTCCTCGCCCTCGAGGAGCAGGAGCGCCGGCTCGTCTTCCCGAGCTTCGGCTACGAGGACGCCTGGCGTCTCGGCACGCTTCTGGTCGAGCTCGCCCGCGAGCGGCGGGCACCCGTCGCCATCGACATCCGCTGCGGCGTCCAGCAGGTGTTCCACTGCGCGCTGCCCGGCTCGAGCGCGGACAACGATGCCTGGATCGACCGCAAGCGGCGTGTCGTCGAGCGCTACGCGGCGAGCTCCTACCTGGTGGGTGAGCGCTTTCGGGTGCGGG
>PLTL01000185.1 GCA_003164475.1 Candidatus Dormiibacterota bacterium
GCTCGAAGTAATTGGTGCTGCAGCCGTAGAAGAAGACTATTCGCTGTCCGGCCGCCCGCCGGGGCCGTCGCCGCAGCCGGTACTCAAAGGTCCGGCTGGTCGCCTGCGGGACCGGCGCCGACCGATGGATTCCCAGCACCCGCTGGCCTGCCGCCCGCAGCACCGGGCTGCCCATGGCCCAGTTGAAGACCGGAGCCACCGGACGGGCCATCCGGCCCATCACGTCGGGACGGGCCAGCAGCTGGTCCCGGAACCGGCTGCCCTGGTCCACCTTGAGCTGGGCCCGGGCCTGAGAGTTGATCTCAGCGATTCGCACGCCCTGGGGACACACCCTGGTACAGATCCCGCAGCTGGAGCAGTAGTCCACCGAGTGATCTGGGGAGCGATCCCCGGTCCGAAAGCGCTCTGCCTGCGGGCCCAGCGTCTTGGGCCCCAGGAAGAGGTCGGTCACCTCCATCACCGGGCAGGCGCTCTCGCAGATGGTGCACTTGACACACTGGTCGAGGGAGGCCCGAACCGAGCCCGGGGCCGCCAACCCCAATTCGCTCACCGCCCTTCCTCCAGGATCGCCTCGGCGGCTCGAAGGGCCGTTACCAGGCTTATCCCCTCACCGGACTTCTCCCGCCAGGGCTCGGCTCCCGCCAATTCTGCGCCGACCACGAACAGGTTGTCGAAGATCGCCTCCCCGGCGGCGTCCACCGGCCGCATTGAGCCGTCCACCCGGACCCCGGCCCGGTCGAAGGGCTGCTCTCTGAAGTACTCGGTATCGACCCAATCCTCGGCCTCCCCGGGCACCCCGGAGAGCGGCAGGTCGAAGACCGGCTCCCTGGCCTGGCGGGACGCGTCGACCTCGATCCCGCCCGCACCCATCCCACCAGTGGCCAGCACGAACGCCCCGGCCTCGTACTCGTCGTGGCGGTTCTCCTCGGAGGCCCTGACTGCCAGCACCCGGCGCCCGTCGGCGCGGAATTCGGCAGCGGTACTGCCCAGGATCAGGCGCCCGCCGGCCCGGCGCAGAGCCCCGCGGAGCAGGTCGAAGAGCCTGAGCCCCGGGAGGGACGGAGGCAGGGTGGGGATCTCGAACACCGGCCGGCCCAGCTGCTCCTCCAGGTCGTGGCGCACCGCCTGGGACTCGGTTCGACCCAGGATCGCCGGCAGGCCCACCGCCTCGACCCCGTCCATGCTGGGACGCAGCATCGAGGCCAGCTGGTGCCGAACTGCGGGCTCGCGCAGCTGCCGCCAGAGCCGGGTGGGGACCAGGTCAGTGGCATCGCCGCTCCAATCCAGCTCAACCCAGCTGGCGTCGACTCCCATCTCGGAAGAGGCCAGGTTCTCCGCCACCAACTGGGGATAGAAGTCGCGGAAGCCACGGATCGAGGCGATCAGCACCCGCCTTCCCGACGCCATCGCCCCGGCGGTCATGGAATCGGGCAGCAGCGCCGACGGTCGCAGGCCACCGAGTGCGGTGGACAGGAGACGGTTCCGCTCCAGGCCTCCCTGATAGCCGAGCTCGGCCGCGGTGGCCTGGAACCACGCCACTGCGCTCCGAAGCCGCTCGAGACCGACCAGGGCATAGGGGTGCTCGGGGTGTTCACTCACGAACGCGGGGAGGGCCCCCATCGGGTCCAAGACCAGCTCCGGGGCGTAGCCGAGGATGTCCAGAGTGGCGGGCGCGAGACCCAGGGAGCCGGCCCCGGTGGCGATGACGATCACCTTGACGCCGGCCTCAGCCAGCCGGACGGCCGCGCAGAGCCCGGACGTGCCCGCCCCGATCATCAGGACCTCGGTCTTCATTCCAGTAGCCCTCCAGACAGGAACGTCAGGCCGGTAAGTGCTCGAGGTCCAGGATGCCCTGGAAGATCCAACTGTCCAGCCGGTACTGGCGGAGCTGTTGGCCCCAGAGCACCATCCGCTGCCCCCTCCAGCGCTCTTCGACGAACGCAGCCAGGGCGTCGTTGGTCTGGCTTCGATCGTAGTAGCCCTCGTGATGGAGCAGCCCGGCGGCCCGGAAGGAACAGAACCCACCCTGGCACGGCCCCATCCCCAGGCGCAGGCTCCGGCGCAGGTCGTCCAGCTGCTGCCCGGGCCGACCGCTGGCGGCGCTCCGCAGGGCTCCCCGGGTCACCAGCTCGCACTCGCAGATCAGGGGATCGTCCCCAACATGCTCCTCCATCTCCTTCTGATGGGACCCCAGCGAGAAGAACCGCTGGTCCTCGCTGTCCGGGAGGGGAGCCTCTGCGGTGCTGCAGCGGGCCGAGACCTTGAGGTCGGCGCAGACCGCATCGACGGCATCCTCGGCCATTAGCCGGAAGGTGGTGAACTTGCCTCCGGTGATGGTGATGAAGTGCTCCACCCCATCCACACCGGCGTGCTTCACCACCGAGTGGGAGCGCGTCACCTCACGGGTGTCACGGACCTCGCCCGCCGGGGCCGCCCCCTTGGGAATGAGGGGCCGGGCGCCCGCCCAGGCGCGCAGTGCCCGGGCCCGGCTGAAACCCGGGACCAGGACTTCCCCTGCAGCCATCATCTTGGCCACCTCGGCGGCGGTCGGGGCAATCTGGTCAGGATCGTCGACCGGAACGTCGGTGGTGCCAATCACGCAGACGGTGTGGGCCGGGACGATGATGTCGCCGTCCCCGGGCATGTTGCAACGGTTGATGACCGTGTTGACCAGGCGGTGGTTCATGGCCACCATCACCCCCTTGCCAGGGATGACGCCCAGGGCGCAGCCCGCCATCTTGGCGATGCGTCCGGTCCAGGGGCCGGCGGCGTTGAGGATGCACTGGGCCCTGATCTCCACCACCGCCCCGGAAACGTTGTCGCGCAGGCTGGCTCCAACCACCGCGCCCTGCTCCAGCCGGATGCTGAGCACCTCGTGGTAGGGCAGGATCTGGGCGCCGTAGGCGCGGGCTCCTCGAACGCAGGCCCAGACCGTCTTCCAACAGTCGATGGAGCCGTCCTGGACGGCGATGGCCCGGCTGATCCTGGGATTGAGCAGCGGCTCCCGACGCAGTGCCTCCGCCACCGGGATCTCCTCCACCGGCATCCCTGCCACGGCCGCCCCCGCCAGGAAGCGGTCCGCGTAGCCGGGGTCATCGGCCGGGGTGGTGACGAAGAGGCCCCCGGTGTCCTCGATACAACCGGCGGCGATGCGACGAAGGATCACATTCTCGCCCGCGCATTCCCTGGCCGAGCCCGGGTCCTTCACCGCATAGCGCCCACCGGAGTGGAGCAGGCCGTGGAACCGACCGGTGGTGCCTGTTGCCAGGTCACCCCGGTCGACCAGCGTGACGTGGAGTCCGCGGCGAGCCGCGTCCCACGCCACGCCGGCACCGGTGGATCCGCCCCCGATCACCAGGAGCTGGGTCTCCGGTAGTTCAGTCACGACCTAAGTCTACCTGTCAGTCAGTTGTCAGTTCTCCACCCAGTCGAAGGTCCGGGTGACCGCCTTCTTCCAGAACCGGTACTCCCGGTCCCTCTCGGCGGCGTCCATCTTGGGCTCCCAGGTGCGGTCCACGCCCCAGTTCGCCCGCAGCTCCTCTTCCTTGGACCAGAACCCCACCGCGTAGCCGGCGGCGTAGCAGGCACCGAGGGAGGTGGTCTCAGCCACCTTGGGCCGAATGACCGGAACTCCGAGGACGTCGGACTGGAACTGCATCAGCAGCTCGTT
>PLTL01000235.1 GCA_003164475.1 Candidatus Dormiibacterota bacterium
GACCTGAAGAAGAGATCCTGAGGGGGATCGCCGAGGTTGCCCCGGGCGTACCGGTGGTGGGCGGTACAGCATCAGACCACTCTCCTGACAACAAGTTCCAACAGTTCGCGAACGGCCATGCCTTCAAGGGCCACTTCGCAATCGCGGCCATCGGGGGGCCAGTTGGTTACGTGCTCACCAACGGTTACCGGTTAACGGGCAAGAAGGCNNCTCAGGGCGCACGCTGTTTGAGCTCGGCGGCCGTCGCGCCATGGACGTCTATTCAGAGTGGGTCGCCAGACCCGAATCCGAGATCGGGGGCGGCACCATGGTGTCGTTCAGCGTGCAGCATCCGCTGCTCTTCCACAAGGACGGGATCACGTACTCTGTTCACCCGGTGAACAGCAACGCGGACGGCTCGATGGATTTCGGTGCCGCCATCAGCCCGGGCATGGTGCTGGAGCTGGGTGAGGCCTCGGTGAACGGCCTGATCGCGGAAGCGGGCAACGCCGTGCACCAGGCAGCCTTGGGCGTGGAGCAGCCGAAGGCCATCCTGCTTGCCTACTGCGGTGGCCGCGCCATCGCCCTCGGTGAGCGGGTCCAGGAGATCCCCGGTGAAGTCGAGCACACGCTGGGTGGGTTGCCCTGGATTGGTTACCTGGCGTTTGGCGAGCAGGGCTGCTCGGTCGTAGGAATCCCTACCCATGTCGACCTGAGCGTGTCGACGCTGGTTCTTGGCTAGGAGTTTGTGGGTGCAGTGTTAGGGGCGGGCACGGAGCCGCTCGACAGAGGGTCGGCGGCTCTCGCGCCCCGCCATCCAAGGTCTGGCCGCCGCCAGGGTGTGGCCGACGACTAGGAGGATAACGATGGCTAGCGCAGCTCGGCAGTACCAAAATTACGTGAATGGGCGCTTCGGCGGCGCGCAGGGGGGGAAGACGCTGACGGTCGAGAACCCGGCCACCGGCGCGGTGGTGTCGGACGTTCCTGAATCGTCCGTCGAGGACGCCCGAGAGGCAATCGAGTGCGCAGATCGGGCCCAGCGCGAATGGGAGAAGCTGGCCCCGGTCGAGCGTGGGCAGTACCTGCACCGGATCGCCTCGGGGATCCGGAAGGAGGCCGAGCACCTCGCCCACATCCTGTCTGAGGAGCAAGGCAAACCCCTCGACCAGGCCCGGGGTGAGGTCGGCGGGACGGCGGACTACTTCGACTACACCGCGGAATGGGCCCGCCGCGTCGAAGGTGAGGTCATCGCCAGCGACCGGCCGAATGAGATGCAGTTGCTGCTCCGGCAGCCGATCGGTGTTATCGGTGGGATCGTTCCCTGGAATTTTCCCCTCTACGTTCTCGCGCGGAAGGTGGCGCCGGCCCTGCTGACCGGCAACGCCATCGTCGTCAAGCCGAGCGAGATCACCCCAAACAGCACCCTTGAGCTCGGTCGTATCTTCGACGAGGCCGAGGTGCCAGCCGGTGTGGTCAACCTCGTGTGCGGCTACGGGCCGGTGGTCGGCGAGGAGCTGGCCTCGAACCCGCTCATCGGAATGGTGAGCGTCACCGGCAGCATCAGGACGGGCTCCCGGGTGATGGAGCTCGCCGCGAGGAACATCACGAAGGTGAGCCTGGAGCTCGGCGGTAGTGCCCCGGTCATCATCATGCCAGACGCTGACCTGGAGCTGGCGGTAAAGTCCATTAAGGCGTGTCGCCTCCTGAACACGGGGCAGGTGTGCGGCGCAGCCGACCGGACGTACGTGCACCAGCGTGTTGGCGACGAGTTCACCGACCGGCTCGCCGCGGCCATGAGCCAGGCGACCTACGGGAACGCGCTGCTTGACGAGGGCCTCGACCTGGGTCCGCTGGTGAGCGCCCGCCAGCTCGAGGCGGTTAGCGGACGCGTTGAGCGGGCCGTCGCCGACGGGGGTCAGATCGTGACCGGCGGTAAGCGCGCCCAAGACATGCCGGAGGGAAATTACTACCCGGCGACCGTGATCGCCAACTGCCGCCAGGACATGGCGATCGTTCGAGAGGAGATCTTCGGGCCGGTGATGCCGGTCGTCACATTCAACGACCTCGATGAAGCGATTGCCTGGGCCAACGACTCGATCTACGGCCTCGCGTCGTCGATCTTCACCAAGAACGTCGACATGGTCATGCGTGCGTGCAATGAGCTCCGGTTCGGCGAGACGTACGTGAACCGGGAGAACATGGAAAACATGCAGGGATTCCACGCTGGCTGGCGCAAGTCCGGGATCGGCGGCGCGGACGGTAAGCACGGAGTGCTCGAGTACACGCGGACTCACGTCGTCTATCTGGAGTACGACGCGGCGGCCGGGAGGCGGTAACCTCCAAGGCTCCGGGCGGCTTCAGCCGCCCGGAGCCCCCGCTCCCCCGCGACGAGCTACCCCAGTTAGCCAGCGCACGGTGCTGGCGGGACGCTCTGGCCCAGGCTTGGGGCGCCCCTGTCACGCGGCTGTGGCCAGGACTTGCGGGAGATCCGCTTTCTGGTCGCATCGCTAGAGTCAGGCCAGAGCAACGTCTCAGCCACGGGCAGCCCCGGTGGCGGTTCAGGTGGGGGGTGTCGCCATGCTTGCGGAGCCGGGGCGGAGATTCGTGGCTATGTGGGCACCCCGAGCCGCGGTACAGGCCGACAACGACCCCAGCACCCCGTGGGCTAGGCGCGAGGCCACAAGCGGTGATACTGATCTGGGTGAAGACCCGATAGGCTTACCCGCTACGGTCCCGACGCTGAGTTGGACCGCACAGCGCAAGGGTCGGTCTGCTTTGGGAGCAGGCGTCCCCGGTTAGATCCCGGGCATCCCGACCAGTCGGACTTGACCGCCACCGCTCGCTGGGGGGTAAGGCTTCACTCACAAGGGGATGAGACTCCCGTTGGCGGGAGTGGGTCTCAGCACCTGCAGTTTCCCTTACCGGGAGCGCATTTCTGCGCCTGGGCCCGACCACTTAGCGGCGCATCCCGGAAATGGTGAGCCTGGGGTCGCATCGACCCGCCCATTGGGGCGCGGCCAAGCGCCGGCACCGCACTGTGAGCGCTGGCCCTTCATGGTCCAGGACGCTGATTCATGCCCGGAGATGCAAGGGTTCGCGAAATGCCGCCTGCGCCTGCCTTCGGGTCAGATCGTGGTTGGCAACCAGCTGATTGAGGACGTGGAGCTGGCGCTGCTTGGCGAGCGCGAAGTGGCCGAGAGGGTCGTATGCCGAGGGCGCTTGGGGAAGGCCAGCTAGCATGGCGGCCTGGGCCCAGTCGAGGCGGTCTGGCGGAACCCCGAAGTATCCTCGCGCCGCGGCCACGTCGCCCCAGTAGTGATGGCCGTAATACACAACGTCTAGGTACATCGCGAGAATGCGGTTCGGCGAGTAGGCCAGGGCCAGTTTGACGCCCAGAGCCAGCTCTCGCAGCGAGGCCAGAACCCCCGTCCCCCGTCCGTACAGTTGCTTAGCCAGTTGCTGGTCGATCGTGCTGCCCCCAGGATCTCCCTGCGCCAGCAGGCCTGCCAACGCAGCACGGGCCGCGCCGTCGAAGACGTTGATCGCGACGAACGAGTAGAAGTGCTCATCCTCGACGGCGACCACTGCCCTGCCAAGTCGCGACGGGACCGGCAGCCCCGCCAGGTCCCCGTGATGGGACCTAACGATCTCAGCTGTCCTCGTCCTGGCGTCGGCGACCCCCGGAAGTGATAGCTCGTAGCCGACTCCCGCCGCAATGGCCACTGCCAGAGCCCCCGCGAGCGCGAGCCCAGCCCGAGCCAGCCAGCGCCGGGCGACGTGGCGGTGACTGGGCCTCAGCGGCGACCGGCGTGGCGAGTCCATTCTTCAGGCGCCCCTCCCGAGATCTCGGTGAGGCCGAGGCGGCTCTGGCGAGGGTCGCCGTCCTGCCGCCAACCACCCTCTGGCGCCGCGGCGAGTGCGGCTGCTCGACTCCTTGGGGGCGCCCCGCCCGGCGCGCCAGCAGCTGGGCGCCTCGCCACGAACGCGTGGCTGCGGGAACCGACTCCGCAGCGGTGCACTCGGGAGGACCTATCCTGCGCCGGAACCGATCCGCGATGGGTCATCAGGGTGTCCAACCGGGGCGATGTGCGCCAGTGCGTTGTAGGTGATGAAGGCTATCGCAACATGCATGACCATCAGGACGCCGACCCCGCGGATCGGTTCACCATGCGCCAAGATCCACAGGTCGGGCAGCCACAGGACGAGCGTCACCAGTACGGCCAGCCGGACGAACAGCCACCTCGGGTGCGACGAGATGCGAGTCACGACCGGCCACGCGATACAGGCAAGGGTCACGCCAATGATCGTGAGCTTGGCGTAGTCGGAGAACTGGAAGTGTTGGAATCCTCGGGTCGAGGGGAAGATCGCGACCCCGACAGCGACCAGGACCGCATCCGATATCAGCGAGGTTCCGTTCGCGGAGATCAGAGCTATCAGCCAGCGAGCTATCGATGGTTGCTCAGGGCCTGCATTCAGGTCGACCTTGAGAATCCGGAGCCACCCCGGACCGCGGCGGGAAGCCTATCGACGGCGTCCTCGAGCATGGCCCCGGAGCGACCGGGCGACGACAGCTCGCGGGAAGACCAGTCAGGCATCCGACCGACGGCGCCAGGAGGGAGCTGCAGTCTGCCCGGAGTGCTTGGTGGAGAGGCGCGGCGGGTGCTGCGCTGGCCAGCGCCAGCGCGTTCGGGAGCCACCGCTACCTCCCGCGGCGAGGATGCAGGCCCGAGCCTTTACGGTGTCGGGGTGGCCAGCAAGCCGAGCCTGGGAGGCCACTCGAACTCCTTCCCTCCTGCGTTGGGCCATGGGCCGGCTAGCCACGCAGGACCAACCTCTGTCCGTCGCTGGCGAACACTGCCACCGCCAACCCGAGCACGCCCACGTCCCGAGCCACGATGTCGGAAACGCCGCCGGTGATGGAGAGGGACAGGACTATCTCCAGAAGCAGCAGGGCGCTGATCCCGGCTGCCATCTGAGGGGCAATACCGAGAACCAGGGCCACCCCGAGGATGGACAGCAGCCAGCCGTGAAGCAGCACCATCGCCACGGCAAAGTGCGAAGTCTGGGAGATCACCGGAACGTAGCCCGTCCACAGGCTCGGCTGGACGAGCTCATGGAGCCCGAACCAGAGCAGAACAAGTCCCAGGGTGAGGCGCGCCGCGGTCGGCGACCATGCCCGTACGTACTCAACTGGGCGGGCACCGGCGGCCTGAGCAGCAGCCGCGGTGGGCGGGCATTCCGCCACTCTCCCAGCTCCGATGGCGATCCTGTTCGTTCTGTTTCTCCGCGCCATGCTCATTGAACCACGTGCCCGGAGGCATCGGTCACCACTACGCCGTCGTCCCCGAAGTTGTACTCCGCATTTCCCGAGTCGTCGCCCAGGTTGGCCTCGACAAAATAGATGTGGTCGCTGGCGGGATAGGTCTTGCTGACCGGCGGCTGACCGCTGCCCGAAGTGGATAGGGTGAAGTCGACCGAGCTTCCAACCACGCGAGTGGTGAAGGAGAAGCCAGCCATCGCTTGGCGGGCGCTCGCGCTTGGGGTGCCGGGGTAGATCTGGTAGCTGTAGGAGGCGTAAGGAGTTGCGGAGAGGAGTGGGCCCAAGGTTGCCGCCCCGCTGGGACTGGCGGCAGAGGTCGCCGCCGGGCTCGGGCTGGCCGCGGCCGATCCGCTGGTGCGCCCAGATTGATGACTTCCGTGACTCGGGGAGACGAGTCCCGGGCCGGAGAGTCCCAGAGAGCCTGGGTTGGCGTACCCGTGCAGGGCGAGGACAGTCGCGGCCAAGCCTGCAACCGACAGCGCCACCGCAGCGCGACGACCTACAGATTCTCCCGCTACTCGCATTGCCGCTGCCCCTCCGCTGGAGCCTGGCTTAGAGAGCCTGGGGCACGGGTCCGTGAGATCGGAATGGACCGGGCTACTTGCAGCGCCAGCTGGGAGCCGGCACGGATCTGCTTCGCCTGGAGCACCCGATCAGCGCCTCTTGCATCGGGCCCCCGCCGCCTCGAACGAATCAGGCTCGGCAGCCTTCGTTGCTCCCAGGCCTTCATCGGGGCCTGATCTCTGATCGTCGTGGGTTCATCTGCAGGATCCTCTCCCTTGATCTTGTGGCCGTTCACGCTCTTGTCCTTCAGGGACCCTGACGGTAGGGGCCCAATCTGAGTAACGGCTGGGACGCAGTCCAGAATCGTCTGAGAATGCACACGACTGCTGACCCGCCTCAGGCGCCTGGGAGTCAGTGCCGTGGGTTCCAGCCTCGTAGCTGCGGCGGGCGCCTGACCACTGAGCAGCACACGGCGCGGTCGGTGGTGCTAGTGGTGTGTCTTTCAAACGACCTGGCGGACCGAGCCGATCGAGGGCAAGACCCAGGCTCGTAGCGGCGGAGCGGTCGATCTTCTGGCCAAGCCATTCGGGCCGGAGGCGATGCTACGGCGTGATGTGCCACCAACCAGTCCGAAGGAGGATGTCAGCCAGAGCCGGTGCAGTTCGGGTCTCTCAGTCCGACCCAGCAAGTTCGGGCGCGTTCTCCAGTGCCTGGCGCACCTTGCGGGCGACACCGACCCGGTGGATGAGTCGGATCAACCCAAAGAATGTGGCACCCGGGCTTACATCAATCTCGGTGCACTTCGTCCTGGCGGTGATTCGAACGTTGGCCCGTTCGAGCCAGGTCGCGGCGACAAGCACTGTGTTTGTGTCGCCTGGGACTGCCTTTCCGAAACCTGCCGCCATCATGGAGGGTGTGACGGTGTAGCGCGAACCCAGCTTCCTTCGCAGCACCGTGCTCACCGCTTCGACCGTCACGTCCGGTCGGGGAACTGTGATCTTAGACATGGCGTATTCCTCATTGGCCAGGTCCAGCAACGGCGGCTGGTCCAGTATCAGGCCCGTCGGCGCCGAATGTTCGCTCTCGGGCGGCGCTGTTGGGACTGACTCTCCCGACGATGAGCGCAGGCTTGGCTGGGGGCTCCGAGGATCCATCACTGCACGTGAGCGGCAGACCACGAGCCGAGCGGCCACCAGAGCGCCAAGCTTCTGGCGCCGGCTCACCTGGAGCTGGCCCGGGCGGCCCGACTTGGTAGCTCCTCGATGATTGGGGCGGTCACGCCCTCGGTCTCGAGCCCCTTGCCAGGGTGCGAAGGGGTGGGCCACTCCCGGGCCCAATGCCCTGCCCTCGCATGCAACGGAGCCGGCCCGCCTGCTGGCGCCAAGTCCTGGGCGAGAGGTTGGCCCCGTCGCCTTAGCCCCTCTACCATCCACTCATGGACCCCGACATGCAGAAGGAGGTGGCAGCCTCCTTGCAGGCGCACCGGGAGCTCGGCTCTGACTACGACGGGGCGATAGCCGAGGGTCTGGTCGAGAGAATCGGCGCCGAGGTCGACCGCCGGGTGGACGAGCGCCTTGGCCGGGGCAGGTCCGAGGGGCCGGTTGGAAGGCCAGCCTGGGCTGGGATTGCGATGGCCTTGGGCTCACTCGCGTTCGGGATCGGGGCGTCCGGGGTCGTGCTGGACGCGGGGACTGCGATAAACAGCACCGGCAGCACCGTCCACTCCCCCAGCGGTGCCCAGATCGGCCTCGACGCGCTCGTCTGGGTGGTGATCGGCGCCGTCAACTTTGCCTGGGCCCGTCGCCGCTGAGCAATCAACCGGTTCCCTTTCGTTCTACCGTCCTCAGCGAGCGCGCCCCCGAGGGACTGTGCGGCCACTGTTAGCGGCTGGGGCGTGCCACAGACGGATGGTGGAGTCAACCCGCCACACCGCGCGCGTGAAGTTGCCCGAGGGGAACCCACCTCGTCACGGGTGGCGGGGCCTACCAGGTCGCCCCGCATGGCGTCCGCGTCAGCCGTCGCCTGATCGGGGCGGGCGGCCGCGTTAGGCGCGCCTGGCTGCGCCTGGCCACCAGAGTGTGACCATCTCAGTCCCTAGGCTCTGAGGTCGAGAGGCCAACAACTCCCGCACCTCCTGGTCCCGGCTGGCGGGTAGGCACAGCCGACGGCGCACCCAGGCGACGGATGCAGCGTCCAGCCTCGTGGCCCAGGGCTCGGTCCAGCGCTCCACCCCCACCTCCACTGAGAGCGCCTCGCCCACCACTTCGGCGGCGTCCTGCGCGGTGGGGGCCGTGGGCCGGTCCAGTTGCCAGAAGTGTTGCCAAAGCCAGCTCACCTCCTCCTGGGGGTGGCAGGGGGTGAGCTCCAGCACGACTCGGTATCGGGCCTTTTCAGTCAAGGCGACAACGAAGCGGTCGAGGGCGGGCACGTTGTAGGCCACGTTGGCGCAGACCGTGACGTCCACCTCAGGCACTTGTCCTGCCACCTCCGGCCAGGTCCCCTCGACCAAGGTGACCGCGACCCGCCCTCGGGCCAGCTCCGCCAGCTCCGCCAGCATCTCCCGGCTCTGGTCGACTGCCACCAGGCTGCCGGCCGGGGGTACCAGAGGGAGGCTGGTCGCCCCGGCGCCGCAGCCCACGTCCAGCAGCGCGGCTCCCGGGAAGAGAGCGTCCAGCGCCCGCCGGTGGGTGGCCGACGGGGCGCTCCCCAGAGTTGAGCGAGCCTTCTCGACGAAATGCCAGGGCGGCAGCGTCCAGGGGGACTCCGGCGCCCGGGAGAGGATCTCCTCCGGGATCGCCCAACTGGCCAGGGCCTTAGTCCATTCCTCCGCCGCGCTCACCAGCCCATTGTGGGAGAGGCGGGCCGCTGCCCACCGTCCGACTCGGCCGCCAAGTCAGGGTGGACCGAGTTGACCCAGGCGCCCATACCGAGGTCGGGGGGATGGACGCCAGTCCTCCGCCTGGCCCGCTGGGACCCGACACCCTGCGGCCTTACGCTCGCCCTCCCAGAGCAGCGTGCCCAGCGCAGAGGCCGGCCTGCTGTGCGGGTAGCGCCCCCGGCTCCCCGCGCACCCAACCACCACGTGGGCGGGCCGCTAGGTAACCGGAGCGTCCCTCGCACTCGGTGTGGCCGGCAGCCGCCAGAGCCGTGACGGCCACCAGTTCCACCTTCCCAGCAGGACGACGGCTGATGGTACGACGACGGTGCGGATGATGAAGGTGTCCATGAGAACACCGGCAGCAATCCCGAAGCCTATCTGCTGGATCTCGCTGCCCCCGGAGGTCCCGGAGCCGGCCGTTCCGAGGACCGCGAAGGTGCCGCCCAGGACCAGGCCGGCGGTGCTGATGGTGGTCCCCGTCATGCTCACCGCGCGCTGGATCGCCTGGCGCAGTGGCATCAGCTGCACCTCCTCCCGGATGCGGGTCATCATCAGGATGTTGTAGTCGGAACCCAGCGCCATCAAGAAGATAAACAGGAGGAACGGCAGGAGGAAGTTGACGCCGCCCTGGCCGAGCAGGTGGATGAAGACCACTGACACCAGGCCCAGGGTGGCCAGGTACGAGAGCACCACACTCACCACCAGGTAGACCGGGGCCACCAGGCTGCGCAGCACCAGGGCCAGCAGCAGGGCGATCAGGACCGCAACCACAGGGATGATGTGGATCAAGTCGGTGTTGGAAAGATTCTCGACGTCGTAGGCGAAAGGCAGCACCCCGTAGATGCCGTTCTTCTGGGCCCCAATGCGAGTTGCCACCTTCGTCACCGCCGACCGGGCCGTGGGCACCGCGGCCAAGGCTCGGGCGGAGTTGTCGTTGTTGTGTAGCAGCAACGTGGAGAACAGGATCGTATGTCCGTCGGGGCTGATGAACTCGGACAGCTCCCGGTAGGCGTTGTAGAGCTCGGGAGGCACCGTGGTGTCACTGAGCTCGGTGGGAGGAAGCAGGCCGGGAGCCCCGAGCTCAGCGTGGAGATCGCTCACCTGAGCCGGCGACAACCGGGATGCCGCCAGGGCTCCGATCACGGTCCGGAACTGGTGGCTCTTGGCCAGATCGGCCTCGGCCGCCGCCAGGACGGCGGGATCACTCCACACCGAGTGGGGAAGGCGGAAGAGCACCGCCGAGGACTGCACATTCGAGGAGGGGAAGTCCCGGGCCAGGACTGCCGCCCCGGCCGCGGAGTTGGTCCCGCTGGGAGCCGACGTGTTGCCGAAACCGGCCGTCGTGCTGGTCAGCGCCCCCGTGGCCATGCCACCGAAGACCACCACCCCGGCGACCAAGATCACCATCGGTTGGCGTACCACCCTTTTAGCCAGCCAGGAGTAGATTCCGGTCCGGGGCCGGTCCTCACGAGTCGTTCTGGTGGGCCAGAACACGGCTCTGCCGAAGATGGCGAGGAGGGCCGGAAGCAAGGTCAGACCGGCCAAGAGCATGAGACCGATCGCGATCGCCAGGGCCGGACCCAGGCTCTGATAGAGGGCGAACTGGGCCAGCACCAAGCTGAGGAGTGCGACGATCACCGTCATTGCGGAGAACGTGATCGACTCTCCGACCGTGCTGACGGCCTTGACCACCGCCGCATGTGGCTCGAGGCCCCCCCGGAGCTCCTCCCGGACGCGAAAGACAAGGAAGAGGCCGTAGTCGGTGCCCGCCCCCAGCACCAGGACGATCAGAAGCACCTGGGTTATCACCGAAACCTGGACCCCGATGTGGGTGGCTTCGGCGACCACCGGACCCGAGAGCGCGAGCACCAGGGCCGCGGGCAGGAGGGTGATGAGCGGAGCCAGCAGAGCCCGGAAGGCG
>PLTL01000220.1 GCA_003164475.1 Candidatus Dormiibacterota bacterium
AGTGTCGAGCGAACACTACCCCTATAGTGAGCCTCGAGCCGTGGAGAGCCCTACTGGCGAGCGGTGCGGACGGTACGAGTCCGAGTTCTGGAGGTTGCTCGGCGCGGGGGCGGTGTCCCAGCGCCAGGCTTTCTCAGGTCCCGGGTCAATCCCTCGGCACGGTCCCCTTCCTCAAAGAGACCCTGCTCCATCTGCTCCAGAAACAGCCAGATCTCCTCGCAGACGGCGTGGGCCTCCTTGTAGAGCCTGACCAAGCGGCCAGACCCTGACATGATCCCGCGGAACGGGATGTCAGACTCAGACCTAACCAACGGTAGGCTCCTCGTAATCTGGCCTAGTTTCACCGGGGGCTGCTGCGCCCGGGAACCCTTGGCCCGCGGCCTTACAACGGAACCGTCCTGGAGCAGAACCGGCATCCGGGCGCTCACCTTTCGGCCACCGGGATGACGGGGCTGGGCCGAGTCCGCCGCCCTTGGAGAGGCGCCAGTCTGCGACCTAGACCTAGTTGCGCTGGGCTTGATGCTAGTCCTGGACGGCATCTTTGGTTCTCCTTGGGATGTACCGTTTCCATGCATCCCGATTATTAGCGGTGGGGATGATATATGAGCCCCGCACATTTTGGGCACGAATCAGAAACCAGTTCGCGCCGACCGAGGACAGTTTACATATGGAGGGGGTGCGGGGCAAGCAACGCCATCGGCTCTATGCGACCCCATACCCCCAGTGAACTAGCCCGGCACGCGCGATTCCCTGCCCCTAGGGCCAACCGTCCCCGCCCAATCGCGATCCCGGTTACTCGACCCGTGGAGATGCCTACGCCTCCAGCCACCGATGGAGCCTCCGGGAAGCGGGTGCTGAGGGAGGTCGGCGAGACCATGCTCATGATCGAGGCGGCCATCACCCGGGCTCAGCGGGCCATGGAAGCCGTCAGGCGGAAGCTGCACCAAGCGGTGTACCTGTACGTCGACGTCCACCACTCGGATAGCTAGGACCACCCCGACCTGCCTCCACGACGATCTGCGTACGCCCGCTCCCTCTACTTCTGATCAGGCCGCGTGCCTTCGATGGGGCTCTCGGACTTTCATACACGCGACGACACTGTCGTGGCCTGCTAGTATCGCCACATGCGATTTGTCAATCGATCCTGGGAGCTGGACCAGCTGGAGTCCTGGTGGGCGAAATCGGGGCAGCGCCTGGGTCTGGTCTGGGGGCGTCGGCGCGTCGGGAAGACTCTCCTCCTCCAGCGGTTTGCGGAAGGGCGCCGCCGCACCGTCTACCACACGTTCGCCGGCCGCTCCGCTGCGGACGAGTTGGCTGTGATCGCCCGATCGTGGCAGGAGGGCCAGCGGGACGACTCGCTCGATGACGCCTGGGCACCGCCAGCGACCTCATGGGACCAGCTCCTGATGGCGCTCGCCCGCGAAGCACGCACCGAACCCGTCCTGCTGATCCTCGACGAGTTCCAAGAGGGGGTGGCCGCCAATCCCGAGTTGCCCGGGATCATCCGAGCGCTCTGGGACAACCCCCGGGGTCAACTGCGCATCCTGCTCTGTGGATCGGCGGTTCGGACCATGGCAGCCATGCAGGAAGCCCGGGCGCCGCTGTACGGCCGCTTCGACCTCAGCCTCCTCGTCCACCCTTTCCGGCCGCACGAGGCTGCACTAATGCTCCCAGACCTCGACCCCTATGACCGTGCCATGGTCTGGGGACTCCTCGGCGGCATGCCCCTCTACCTCAGCCTGTGGGATCAGGGTGCAGGCCTCTACGAGAACATCGCCGACCTCTTCTGCACCCCTGGCGGAAGACTCCTGGTCGAAGGTGATCTGGCCATGCGCGGCGAGACACTCGCTGACATCGAAGTTCAAGTGCTCCACGCCGTCGCGCTCGGGCACACCAAGCATCACGAGATCCACAACGCCGTACGGAGCGAGCCGAGCCGGCAACTTGAGCGATTGATCGAACTTCAGCTGGTGGAGCGGATCCAGCCGGTGACCGAGGAAGGAAGTCGGTCGCGCCGGCGCGTTTATCGGGTCGCCGACAACTTCTTCGCCTTCTGGCTCGGCTGCATCCTCCCGCATCGCGCGTCCATCGACCGCGGCTTGGGGGCCAGCATCGCGACCGTACTGATGCCGCAGCTGTCCGAGTTTCTGGGACCGCGCTGGGAGGAGGCGTTCCGAATGCACCTGCGTCGGTTGGCGGCGGCCGGCCAGTTGGGCGACGAGGTGGTAGCGATCGGGCGGTTCTGGACTCATGATCGGGCGCCGGCCGAGTCGCTCACAACCGGACCTGGGGGCGACACGGAGATCGACGCCGTGGTTCTGGCCGGCCCACACCGGGAAGCCGTTCTGGTCGGCGAAGCAAAGCTTCGTCGCTCTATCGAGGCACCTCCCCTGCTGAGGGCACTCGAACACAAGGCGCAGCGCCTGCCTCGCCTCTCCCGGAACCTCCGCTTCGCGCTGGCGGCGCCAATGGCCGTACTGGATGCACCGCCCGACGTCCGCACGATAACGGCGGCGGACATCTTTGGCATCGAGGGTGAACCGCCGCCCGCCTACGCCCACGACTACGTTGTGGAGTAGCCGTTCCAACTCCTCCCCTCGGCCCAGGTGCCTAACCCGTCGTTGCCGTTGGCGGTCCCTCAGCGCGCCATCCCAGGTCGCCGCCCTGGTCCTCGGTCCGCGCCGCCTTTGGACGCGCCCTCGGCGGCTCAGGTCAGCCTGTTCACCTCTAGGTACTTGGTGTAAGCCTCAGCCAGCGGCCCCAGCTCCCCGCTTGCCGCGACCGCCCGCTCCAGAGCGTTGTGCCGCAGTCGCGGGCACTGCCCATGCCAGTCCCGCAGCGCCACGCTGCACGGTGACTCGCCCAGGAGGTCCATCGCGGCGATCCCCCACTCCTTGCACGTCACACAGAAACCCAGATCCCCCTGCACCACCAGGACGTGCGGAATCCCCACTACGCCGTGGACCGGTCCGCGCCACCAGAAGGGCGCCACCTGGCCACTGCCCCAATGCTCTGTCATCCCCAATATCGTACCCGCGAATCTCCCTCCCNNAATCACCACGTCGAGGAGGATCATCGGTGGCAGCCACGATCCACTGCTTAGTCAACGAAGCCGCTGACCTGGCGACCAAGAGGGTGCTGACCAACCAGCAGCGGCTCGATGGCGTGAGGTCTGATCTTGCCCAACTCGACGAGTGGCTGCGGGTCTGCGAGGAGACTCGGATGCTGAACGAAGAGGTCTTGCCGAAGCAGTCGTGCCTCCAGATCGTGACATCTGAGGTGGCCCCGGATTACTTGAAGGCTGCGGCGGAGCGAGAGGACCGCGACATCACGGCTGTCCAGGACTCGATCTTCGATGCCGAGGGNNCACTATCAAACAACCCACTCTGGCCGTCGTCGAGTCCTGACTAGGTAGCCGCCAACCCCTGTGGCGCATTGTTCCAGTGACGCCGACGACGGCCACCGCTGTGATGATAACCGCGCGTGATCAGACAGCGTCCTCGTAGCTAGGTTCGCGCTCGATGAA
>PLTL01000290.1 GCA_003164475.1 Candidatus Dormiibacterota bacterium
CCGGAATGGTCCTCGCGCTTGAACCTGCGGGATTCGGTAACGGGATCGGATGCCGTCTTGAGCTCCTCATGGAGGTTATGCCCGCGGGTGGTCGCGTGCTGACGGAGTATGAGGTTGGTCTTGAGTGCGACTAGGCTCTCGGAGCAGGTGGGTCGAGGTACGGATGTCCGGTTCGAGGGTTCAGGGAAGCAGCGCAGATGGTCCAGAGCCGGGCGTCCGAAGGCGAGATGCGCCGCCGCCAGGTGCAGGCGTCGGTCCCGGCTCCGCCGGGGTGCCTGGGGGAATGCCCAACCGGTCCCCCGAATCGAGCCTCCATCCGAGGCCCTGGGGCTGCTTCCTGCTCGCCCGACGGGGCCGAGGACGATGAAGCAACTCCGGCTGTCCGTGGCACCTTCCGCGAGAACGCTGCCGGAGTCGCGTCGCCGGCCGGCATCGTTGGAAACGGCTTATAATCATGGCAACTCGGTAGCAGCCAGCCCGCGTCCCCGCGCTGACGCGGCCGGCGCGGGGTGGGCTCGAAATCAGATCTCGGCCGGGGAAGGGAATGGAGATCAACGGCAGGGACTCGCCGCCGCTGGGGCGGCCTGCCCCTTGGGCGGTGCGGACGACGGGCCAAGTCGGGGACCGACTGACGGCTATCCTGAAGATGGGGAGGTGTCATGAGCGCACGCTTTGACCCGCAGGGGCGGCATGTTCGCCCACCCGCAGTCATGACAAGTAGGCGGCAGACCGCGGGCGAGGCGGTCGATCGGATCCGGGCGGACCAGGGCGCGCTGCGGCCGGTCGGCCGCGCACTCTGAGGGCTGGGAGGTGCGCATCACCGGAGTCGACTGCCACGTACTGCTGGTCCACGACGTCCGGACTGACGCCGCCAGCTCGGCGCAGGATGATTTTGTTGTGGAGATCCACACCGATGAGGGCATCACCGGGATCGGTGAATCTGATCTGAATCCCTGGATTGCGCGTGCCTGCCTGGAGGCGCCCTCCACGCACAACATGGGAATGTCGCTGCGCGAGATGCTGATCGGCGAGGACCCGCTCGACCCGCCGCGCCTCTGGGACAAGCTCTACGTCGGGTCCGCCATGAACGGCCGTCGCGGCGCTGTGGTCCACACGATGGGTGCCATTGACATTGCCCTCTGGGACATTGCCGGCAAGGCAGCCGGGAAGCCGATCTACGAGCTGCTGGGAGGCGCGGTTCGCGATCAGATCGTGCCCTACGCGTCGCTGCAGCCCGACGTTCGTGGGTTCGAAAGCTACCGCGACTCCCTGGTCCGGTGGGCGGTGCGCGCGAAGGAGGACTACGGTTTCCGGGCCGCCAAGCTTGAGATTGTCTTCGACGGGCCATACGCCCACCTGGGAACGCGCGAGCCCGACAGCCGGGTCATCGAGGTGGTCGACGCTGTGCGTCAGGCGGTGGGCGGGGATATGACCCTGATGGTCGATGTTGCCTACGCGTGGAACGACCCAGAGCGTGCCATTCGGACCATCAGGGCGCTGCGAGACTACGACCTGTTCTTCTTCGAGACGCCGCTTTGGTCGGATGATCTGCCGGGCTACGCGCGACTCCACGACGCGGACGTGGGCACGCGCATCGCGGCGGGCGAGTGGCTTGCGACTCGGTACGAGTTCATCGAGCTGATGGAGCGCGGCAAGGTCGAGGTGGTCCAGCCGGACATCGGGCGCGTGGGGGGGCTGTCCGAGGCACGCCGAGTCGCTGAACTGGCGGCTGAGTGGGGACGGATCGTGGTGCCGCACGCGTGGAAGACGGCCGTGTCGATAGCGGCCGCGGCTCACTTCGCGGCCGCGACGGAAGGCTGCGCGTTCATCGAGTTCCTCCCCAAGGAGCTGACGGACTCGGCACTGCGGAGCCAGCTCACGGTCGGGGAGCTCGAGATGCGTGATGGCGTGGTCTCACTGCCGACGGCAGCCGGCCTCGGTGTTGAGCTTGACCGGGAGGCTCTGGCGCGCTTTGAAGTGGATAGCTAGCCTGACCCCGATCGACGCTCGGGGAGGTTGTGGCCGTGGACGACTTGTTCGGTCGGCGGCGGAGCCGTGACACCGGGCGCTCCTTGGGCGATGCCAGGGGCGGATCCTGACGTGGCCGAGATGGGAGAGGCCGGGGCGCGGGGCGACGCCGCTTCGTCTGCCAAGGACGGGAGGTGGCCAGTCGTGGAGACACCCCGGGTGGTAATGACCTCCCCGGGGCTCACCAGCGTGTGCGCGAACGCCAGGGTGCGAGCGGCCCTGGCGGTGCCGAACTGGCCAAGGGGTCGGTCGGCGCCGGGGGCGGATGCCGACCCGTGGCAGGGCGGGGCGCCATGACGGCGCTTCAACTGCGTCCTCAGGAGGAGTGCCGCTACGACGTGGTCGCGCTTGGTGAAGTGATGCTGCGGCTGGATCCGGGTGAGGGCCGTATCCGAACCGCCCGGGAGTTCCAGGTCTGGGAGGGCGGCGGCGAGTACAACGTTGCCCGCGGCCTGAGCCGGTGCTTCCGGCAGCGCGCCGCGGTCGTAACAGGGCTTGCCGACAACGAGGTTGGCCGGCTGCTTGAAGGATTGATCCTCCAGGGAGGCGTGGACACGGCCTTCGTCCGTTGGATGCCTTACGACGGGGTCGGACGCTCAGTCCGCAACGGGCTGAATTTCACCGAGCGAGGCTTCGGCGTGCGCGGGGCGGTTGGCGTTTCCGATCGGGGCCACAGCGCAGCAAGCTTGCTCAGACCGGAGGACGTTGACTGGGAGCATCTGTTTGGGAGGTTGGGCGTCCGCTGGTTTCACACCGGAGGCGTCTACGCGGGGCTCTCTGAGACGACGCCGAGAGTGATCGAGGAGGCGATGCGGTCGGCCAGGCGACACGGCACCGTGATCTCCTTCGACCTCAACTACCGGTCCAGCCTCTGGCAGGCCATCGGGGGACAAGCCCGTGCCCAGTCGGTGATTCGCGGTTTGGCCGAGAACGTGGACGTGATGATCGGAAACGAGGAAGACTTCACCGCCTGCCTTGGGTTCGAGGTGGCGGACTTGGGCGAGAGCGCCGGTGGGCTGGACGTGCAGAGCTTCCGTTCGATGATCACCAGGGCGGTTGCGGAGTACCCCAGCTTCAGCGTGGTGGCGACGACCCTGAGGGCCGTGCGGAGCGCCACAGTGAACGACTGGGGGGCGATCGCTTGGTCTCGCGAAGAGGGGTTTGTCGAGGCGCCGAATCGCGAGGGGCTTGAGATCCTGGACCGGGTCGGGGGCGGAGACAGCTTTGCCTCGGGGCTCATCTACGGACTGCTGGAGCACGGCACGCTGTCGTCCGCAGTCCAATACGGCGCAGCCCACGGCGCTCTCGCGATGACCACCCCAGGCGACACGTCGATGGCCAGCCTGGAGGAAGTCGAGCGGCTGGTTCGCGGCGGAGGTGCGCGCGTCCGGAGGTAGCGCCGGAGCCGCAGTTGAGGGGACGCATCGGGACGGCGGGAGCGGCGGGGCGACCGTGGGAGCGTCCAGGAGTGGAAGCCTAGCCTCGATTGTTCATCAAGGGT
>PLTL01000361.1 GCA_003164475.1 Candidatus Dormiibacterota bacterium
GTCGCGGCGCTGAGCGTCCTCCTCGAGGGTTCCGGCCCGCACCGTCGGCTTGCGGGTCTCCGGAGAGTAGGCCTCCGCCCGGGCCCGGACGAACTCGACCGTGAACCGGCCGGAACCCGCGAGCGGGAACGCGATCTGAGCGGTCCCGAAACGCTCGAAGGGGACCACCTTGGCGCGAAGGTCCCAACGCTGCCGCAGCCACTCCCCGGCGGCCTCGGCGGAGCAGCCCTCCAAGACCACGTCGACGTCGGTGCCGGCCTCGCGGCCCAAGAGCAGGTCGCGGACGTACCCACCCACGATGCAGGTCCTGGCCCCAAGCCCGGCCTCCATCTCCGGCAGCAGCCGGCGCAGGGCCGCCGCCGAGGGCGAACCCGGATCAGGCGAAGACGACATCGTCGTCCTGGGCGACCTCACCGGGGATGACCAGCTCGGCGCAGGTCGGGCAGTACCAGCGGACCTCCATCGGGGTCCCGCAGCGGCGGTGGGCCGGCCCCTCATCCCCATCGGCGCGCCCCCAGCGGTCGAGCTCGTCGATCACCCTGGCCAGGGCGCGCCCCGACGGGGTCAGCCGGTACTCCAGCCGGGGCGGTCGGTCCGAGTAGCGCTGGCTCTGCACCACCCCGGCGGCCTCGAGCCGGCGGAGCCGCCCGCTGAGCACGTTGGAGGCGATCGTGGGCAGCTGGCGCTTCAGCTCGCTGTACCGGTTGGGGCCCTGCAGCAACGCCCCCACCACCAGCAGCGCCCAGCGGTCGCCCACCCGCTCCAGCCCCAGCTGGAGCCCTGGCCGCTCAACGCCCGGGGTCTCGCCCACCTCCCGATTCTCGCGGTCCAGCAGCTCCAGTACACGCCCATCGAGCTTGTCGGGTAAAGTTGCTGCTTGCAAGGGACAACTACTGACAATCACCAGGGAGGATCGGCCGTGGGCTTTCAAGTGGAGTTGGAGGAGGCTGCCGCACGGGTGCGAGAGGGGGCGCTGGCGGCGGTGGTCGGGGTCGGGTCGGTCGGCCCGGCCGGGAGCGGGATCGTGTTCGCCGAGGGGGTGGTGGTCACCAGCGCCCACAACGTCCACTCGGAGCGCCCCGTGGTCCATTTCGCCGAGGGCTCCATGCGGGGGGCCGAGCGGGTCGCCATCGACCTGGCTGGCGATCTCGCGGTACTGACGGTCGCCACCGAGGCGACGGCCGCGGTCAAGTGGTCAGACCGGGAGCCCCAATTGGGGACCCCGATCTTCGCGGCGGCGAATCCCGGCGGACGCGGTCCCCGGCTGAGCTTCGGAGTGGTCTCCGCCAAGAACCGCGAGTTCCGCGGCCCGGGCGGACGCCTGATCACCGGTGGCTTCGAGCACACGGCGCCGCTCGCCCACGGCTCCTCGGGAGGTCCTGCGCTGGACCTCGCCGGCGGGCTGCTCGGGATCAACACCAAGCGGCTGGGTGAGGGGCTCTACGCCGCCATCTCCGCGGATGCCGGGCTGAGAGCCCGGATCGAGGCGCTCGCCCGCGGCGAGACGGTGGCCCGAGCCTACCTCGGGGTGGGACTGCTGCCCTCGGAGGTGGCGCGCCGGCTCCGGGCCGCGGTCGGCCTGCCGGAGCGGAACGGCGTCCTGGTCCAACACCTCGACGAGGAGGGGCCGGCGGCGGCCTCAGGGATTCTCAAGGGCGACCTCCTGACCTCCGCCGGGGGTAATGCCCTCACCGATGCGGGCGACCTCCACCGAGTCCTGGCCGGGGCTCGGCCGGGCGACCCTCTGCGCCTGGAGCTGGTCCGCGGCATCGAGGAGCTCCAACTTTCGGTCACCCTCGGGGCCGAGCCCGATGCATCCGAGCGGTCCACCCGTCGGCACCAGTTCGGCGGGCACCGCTGAGCGACCCAGATCCGGAGGGCCCGCCGATGGGCGGAACCCTCCGGATCTGTTCGGCCCGCCGGAACGCACCCTATAATGTTCGCGGGAGGGCCGTCTTTCTTGTCAGGCAGCTTCGCCGGCCGGAAGTTGTGCCGCAGCTTCTGAGCCACCAGCGCAACCCCCTGGGTCGGACGGTCCGGCTCTTGGGCTGGATGGCGTACCACGACGCCCAGGACTTCGGGGTGAGGGAGCTGGCGGCCGCCGTAGGGATGGCGCCCAGCACCGTCCACCGCTCCCTGGGCGCCCTCGAGGAGGAGGGGCTGATCGAGCCCTCCACAGTGATTGGCCGGTACCGGCTCAGTCTGGGCTTCTACCGCCTGGCGATGCGGGGAGCCCAACGGACACCGCTGGTGGAGTTGGCGCTGCCTCAGCTCCGTGAGGCAGCGCGGACCGGCGGCGAGACCACCCTCCTGGCACTGTACTCGACGACCGAGCTGGCCGCCCTCTACGTGGCCGAGATCCCCTCGCGGCACCCGATACAGGTCCGGCTGCCCCTGCACGAGTGGCTGCCGCTCACCTCCTGCGCCGCAGGGCTGGCGATCCTCTCCGGGCTGAGCGCCGAGACCGTGGTGACGGTGTTCAGCCGGGGGCCCAGCCCGGTTGGGGCCTCCGAGCTCGTCGACCGTCTGGCCGAGGTCCGCACTCGGGGCTTCGCCTCACTGACCAACCGGTCCGGCAGCGGCGTGACCGAGCTGGCCGCAGCCTTCTGGGGTCCCGGCAAACAGGTGGTTGGGGCCCTGGCGTTCGTGGTGCCCCAGCCCCGCGCCAACCCTGTGCTGGAGGCCTCCCTGGGCCAGCTGCTGGTCGACCAGGCCGCCCTCGTCTCCAAGTCGCTGGCCGGCCCCGCCCCCGCCGCCTAGGAAGGGGTCAGCTCGGCGGGCAGGCCCGACCGGTGCCTAGCAAAGTCCAGCGCCATGCCCACCGCCCCCAGCAGCCCTTGGTCTTCGCCCAGCTCGGCCCGCTGCACCAGGCAGCTGCCCCGCAGTGAGGGGAAGGTCGCGTCCTGGATGCCGGCAAGGACGTCCGCAAACAGGTGCGGCGAGGAGGCGATCACCCCGCCGCCCAGGGCCAGGACCTCGGGGTTGAGCAGGTTGATCAGCCCGCCTAGGGCCAGCGCCAGGTGGCGGGCGGCCCTGGCCAGGACCGCCTGAGCCTTCCGGTCGCCCGCCTCGGCGAGGCGGGTGACCTCCGAGGCACTGGTCATGCCCGCGTCCCGGGCAATGGCGACCCCGGAGGCCAACGCCTCCAGGCAGCCCCGGTTGCCGCAGTTGCAGAGGGGCCCATCGGGGGCCATCACCGTGTGGCCGAACTCGCCGGCGCTGCCCCGGTGGCCCCGGTAGAGCCGGCCGCCCAAGATCATCCCCGCCGAGATCCCGGTGCTCACGGTGACATAGACGAAATCATCGGTGCCGCGCCCAGCCCCCAGCCGGTGCTCGGCCAGAGCGGCCAGGCTGACGTCGTGCTCGACCAGGCAGGTGCAGCCCAGGGCCTCCTCGAGGCGGGCCCGGACGGCCACCTGGCGCCAGCCCGGAAGGTTGGGGGCCCCATCCACGACCCCGGCCTCGCAGTTCACCGGGCCCGGCACGCCGACTGCCAGGACCAGCCGGTCCAGCCTCACCTGCGGCTCCAGGGTCACCAGCTGGCGCACCAACTCACCGATCTGGGCCAGCACCCGGTCGGGCCCCTCCAGGGCCATGGTCCGGGCCCGGCTCCGGCGGCGGACCTCGCCGCTGGAGTCAGCCAGACCGGCCCTGACCCAGGTGCCCCCGAGGTCAACCCCGACCACGAAGGTGCGGCCCCCCGGCGGCGATGGCACTGGGGTCAGTCCCCTGGGACCGAGGCCAGAGGCGGGAGCCCCGCCAGGTCCCGCAGCCGCTCGATGTTGGCCCGGTCGGGTCCCTTGCGGTCCAGCCCGGGCACCTCCAGGATCAGCGGCACCCTGGACAGCTGAGGATCGGCCAGGATCCTGCGGAAGGCCTCGGACCCGATCTCCCCGTCCCCAATGTTCTGGTGACGATCCACGTTGGACCCGAAGGCCGCCTTGGAGTCGTTGGCGTGGATGGCGGCGAGCCGGTCGAAGCCGACCTCCCGCCCCAGCTCCTCGACCAGCCGGGCCAGCCCCTCGACGGTGCGCAGGTCGTGGCCTGCGGTGAAGGCGTGGGCGGTGTCGAGGCAGACCCGGAGCCGAGGATCGTCGACCGCCTCCAGCATCTGCCTGATCTGGGCGAAGGAGCTGCCGATGTTGTCACCGGAGCCGGCGCTGTTCTCGATGATCAGCTGGCTCTCCCCCCCGGAGTCGTCGAGTGCCTGGCGCATCGCGGCGGCCATCTGGGGCAGCACCACCTCGAAGCCCTGGCCCTTGTGGGAACCCGGGTGGAAGATCACTCCCCGCACCCCCAGCAGGTTGGCCAGCTCCAGGTGGCTGCGCAGAGATCCCTTCGACTGGGCCAGGAGGTCCTCCTTGGCGGTGGCAAGGTTGATGAGGTAGACGGCGTGGAAGAAGAAGGCGTCGAGGCCGGTCTCGGCCATCCGTCGGCGAAACTCCGCCACCGTCCCCAGGTCGGGATGCAACCGGCGCCAGGTCTGGGGCGGCGTGGGGTGGACCTGGACCGCCTCGGCACCGATCTCAAGCGCGCGCCCGAAGGCGGTGTTGATGCCACCCTCGGTGGAGACATGGGCGCCGATCAGGACCACGGCTAGCCGGCTCCCGCCCCGGCGGGGGGCACATAGACCAGGGCGCTGGGCGGGGGCTCGACCTTCTGGGCAATTCCGAAGGCGGCGTACTTGAGGACGACCGGCTGGCGCCCGGTGATGGCCAACTCCAACAGGTGATCGCTGGTGGGCTCCACGAACAGCCTTAATGATGAACCCCCGCCGTTCTCCTGGATCAGGAGCACCCTCCTCCCGCCGAGCTGGGAGCGCCGCACCGTGGCCGGGCCCTTGAGGGCTCGCCGGAGCGTGGCAGCCAGGCCCACCCCCGCGAACGGGTGCAGGCTCTTCCGATAGCTGGTGGCGACCGAGGCGGGCTGGAGCACCCAGGTGGTCTCCGGGTTGAGGTTGCCGGGCAGCGATGTGATCCCCAGCTCCTGGAGCTCGGTCGGGGAGCGGACGTAGACCTTCTCCCCGAGGGAGACGATGTCGCTTCGGAAGGTCGGGGAGTGGGGGACCGCGATGTTGAGGGTGCCGGAGAAGTCGCCGTCGCGACGCACCACCACCCGGAAGCTGGTGGTGGTCGGTCCGGCCCGGTCGGAGCCGGTGATCCGGTAGGAGCCGGCCCGGACCATGGCGGCGGCCACCTGGCGCACCAGGCTGGGACCGCTGGGGAGGCCCTGGCCACAGCCCACCAGAACGGCGGCCAGCGTCAGGGCGCCCACCCAGGTGGGCAGCAAACGAGTTGACATCGGCCACTCCTCGAGATCGTGGCGGCGCCCCCCAGGTTCGGGGCCAGTGTAAGCGGGCGCAGCGGAGCCGGCCGGGCCATGCTCAGACTCGGACCACCACCACCGCCAGTGCGTAGACGACGTAGAGCCCCAGCCCGACCGGCAGCAGCAGCCTGGCGTTCACGCCCCGGGCACCGGCCGCCGCCATCCCCACCAGGACTGCCAGGACGGTGACTCCGGCGGCCAGGAAGCCGGCCTCGGATAGCCTCCACGGGGTGAAGCACAGCCCCACGATGGCCGGGACGGTGGCCTGGAAGGCCATGGCGCCGGTGACGTTGCCGAGCGCCAGGCTGTCGCGGTCGCGGCGGATCCACAGGCTGCCGGCAGTGAGCTCGGGAAGCTCGGTCGCGATCGGTACCAGCAGCAGCGCCAGGACCAGGGGCGAGAGGTGGGCCAGGCTGGCGACCCGGTGGAGCCCGACCAGGAAGACCTCGCTGGCGAGGGCCAGACCGGCCAGACCCACCAGCGCCTGGACCGCGGGCAGCGCCAGGCGGGAGGAGCCATCGGGGCTCCAGCCTCCGGTGAGCCGGGAGAAGAGCAGCGGCTCGTAGTCGCCCTCGGGAACGGTGTCGGACCTCAGGGTCCGGCGGACGAAGTCGATGTAGAGGAAAGCCAGGATGGCGGCGTCGACCCAGCGCAGCGGCCGGGGGAGGAACGCCCCGGCGATCAGCAGGACGAAGCTGACGGTGAACGCCATCATCGCCCGCCGGGCCGCGGTCGGCTCCACGCGGAGCCAGGGGCGGCCGCAGAGCAGGCTGACCGCGCCCACCACCCCCAGCCCGATCGTCGCCAGCATCAAGGGGGCACCCAGGATCGCCCCGGTGGCGGTCTGGGCGGCCTGGGGACCGCCCGCGATCAGGGCCACCACCGGGACGATGCTCTCGGGCATGGCGGTGCCCACTGCCGCCATCACGCTCCCGGTCATCCCGTGCCCCAGCCCCAGGCTGCGGGCCCCCCACTCCACCGCGTTGGTGAAGAGGGTGGCGGCCAGCACCATCAGCACCAGGCCGCCGCCGAAGTCGAGGGCTATCTGCACTGGGTCAGCTGGCGCGGGTCCCAGTCCGTCGCGAGATCACCGAGCCGCCCAGGTCGAAGACCAGCCTGAGGCCGTGAAGCCAGACATCGGCCAGCCCGACATGCTGGGCCCGCTTCACCGGCAGCACGGACTCGGGGAGCAGAGCGTCGGCGATCCGCTGACGGTACCAGGGGAAGAGCGAGCGGGGGAGCCGGGCCGGCGCCACCCAGGCCAGGTGCCAGGCCTCCCTGCCGGTCTTGGGCCGTCCTCCCACCGGGCGGCAGCGGAAGACCACATCCAGGTCCCGGCGGATCCCGGTGAACTGGTAATAGCCGATCAGCCTCTCGACCTCGATCTCCAGCCCCGTCTCCTCCCGGGTTTCCCGGACCACGGTTCGGGCGGGGTCCTCGCTCTGGTCGACGTGGCCCCCCGGGGGCTCCCAACCGGCCGGCCAGAGCCGGAGCTGGATCAGCACCCGACCCCGGTCATCGACCACGATCGCCTGGGCCCCGACCGGCCGCGGGGTGGCTAAGGCAGGCACGGGTTGGCCAGCGCCGTGGCCAGGCTGGCGCTGCTGGGGCTGATCAGGTAGCCGATGTTGGGGAACAGCGCCAACGGCGGCGGCCCCACCACCAGCCGAGCCCAGAGCCAATCGGCCGCCCCCAGGATCGGGGCCGAGATGGAGAGGCCGGAGGAGCCGAGGTTGGGCAGGACGAAGAAGAGCAGGAGGGCGACGACGTAGATCCAGGTGCGGTGCATGTCGATCCAGGAGAAGACCTCAGGGATCTGGCCCCGCAGCAGCCCCTCGGCGACCCCGTACCCGTCCAGAGGCGGGATCGGGATCAGATTGAAGACGCAGAGGATCACATTGACGAAGAAGCCCTCGGTGAGGATCCAGTAGAGGTAGCCGGCCGGGGGGAGAGCGAAGCTGGGCAGGTAGCAGTTCTGCACCGAGGGAACCAGGACGATCAGGAGCCGTATGACCACTCCCAGGGCGGCGGCGATCAGCAGGTTGCTGAAGGGGCCCGCGAAGGCCAGCCAGGCCCGCTGGCGGCCGCGGCGGACATAGGCGGGGTTGTACTGGACCGGGCGGGCGAAGCCGAAGCCGATCAGGACCAGCATCGCCAGCCCCAGGGGGTCGATCTGGTTGGCGGGATTAAGCGACAGCCTTCCCTGGCGGCGGGGTGTGGGATCGCCGTAGGAGGTGGCCACCAGGGCGTGGCAGACCTCGTGGACGGTGAATCCGAGGGCGATCCCGGGGACAGCGAAAAGAAGGAGGATCAGGTAGAACTCAATCCCCGTCCCCAGCACCGGGGTTCAGTCCACGACGATCTTGTGGGGGCGGCGTCGGGCCTGGCCCCCCCGGCGGCGGTGCCGGTGCTCGACCGCCGCGGCTGCCGCCAGCACCAGCTCCCGCTCGGCCTTGAGCAGGTGGGCCCTCGACTCCTCGGGCACCAGCTCGCCGAGCTCGCTGGCCGCCCGGGCCACCGCCTCCTCGAGCACTCGGGCCGCCCACCCCGCCAGCCGCTCCGCTTCTTCGCGCTCCATCAGACTCTCCCAAAGTGAATCGCCAGCTGACCGTGCTCCAGCTGGGCCGAGGTGGTGACCTGGCCCTGCAGCACCCGGGGCAGGCTGATCTCACGCTTGTAGGGCCCGACGCTGACGTAGAGTTCGTCGTCGCGCTGGGTCAGCTCCACCTGGTCCTTGGTGGCGAAGGGCAGCTGCAGGGAGAGCACGTAGCCCTCGCCCTCCTTGCGCAGTGACTGCGGCTTGGTGTCGTAGAGGACGGCGCTGGGATCGCGGTCGCCGAAGAGAGAGTCGGCCAGTTCGCCGAGGTCGCTCAGTCCCAGCACCTCGTGGTCAAACAGCCGGGCGTCCAGAATCGGGACCGGAGAGAAGGCCACCTCGACCTGCTCTCGGTAGCGCTTCTGGGATTTGCGCCACTCGGCGAAGTAGCCCTCCCCAACCTCCTCGGGAAGCACTCGGTTGACCAGAATCGCATCCACCTGGTAGTCGTAGAGGTTGAGGTAGGTGAAGGCCCGCTGGGCCTCCTTGATCACCATCTTCTCCAGGTTCAGCACCAGCCGCACGGTGCAGTTCCGGGCGTCGCTGAGGACCTCCTTCATGGACTCCAGGTCCTCCAGGAGTTCCCGGACCAAGCGGTAGATATCGTCGGCCGGGAGCGGGATGCTGATGAACGGTTGCACCAGCGGACGGGCCACCCGCATCACCTTGCGCTCCAGGGGGAAGATCCGGTCCAGGTACCAGCGAGCGACATCGGGGAAGGCCAGCAGTTGCAGGGTCTCGCCGGTGGGTGCGCAGTCGACGATCAGCACGTCGAATTCCTGCCCCTGGGCATGGCGGCGGATCCACATCAGGCTCGCCACCTCCTCCATCCCGGGCGGCGTGGCCAGCTCCTCGGCGATGATCTCGTCGACCCCCTGGCTGTTGAACAGCACCGCCAAATAGTCGTGAATGCGGTTCCAATGCCCCTCCATCTCGTGGAGGGCATTGACCTCCTGGGCAAAGAGATTCTCGCTGACCTGGACCGGCTCGGGACCGAGCTCGAGGTCGAGGCTGTCCCCCAGGCTGTGCGCGGCGTCGGTGGAGACCACCAGGGTCCGCAGCCCGAGCTGCGCACAGCGCACGGCGGTGGCGGCGGCGACGGTGGTNNGGTTTTGCCCACACCACCTTTGCCCGTGTAGAGGATCACGCGCATCTTCGCGAGTATAGGGACGGCCCAAAATGGGCCTCCCTCAGCGAAGGATGAAGAACCCCACAACCACCAGCAGCACCATCACCACGCAAACCACGACCACCCGGCGCAAGTCCAAGCTCAGATAGGGCGTGCGGTCGATCGGCACCCCCGGGCTCTCGTCCATCGGCTCCAGGTTGGCGACCTGCTGGCGCTGGCGCTCGGCCCGGCTGGCGACCCGGGTCCTCTTGGGGAGGAAGGACTCATTGGCGGCAGCCACCGGCCGGGGCAGCCCCGCACCCGGCGATGCCTGGACTGACCTGGTCCCAGTCCCGGGCGAGCCGTGCCGGGCCTGCCGCTGGGGCAGGAAGGAGCCGCTGGGACGGAGCTCCTCAGCGGCCGGGGCCGGTAGGGCGGCCTCAGTCGCCTCGGGCGCGGGGCCGGCTGGAGCCGGTTCCCGCGGCTGGACCGGCGCAGGCGCGGCTCGGGGGCGAGAACTCGGGGCTGCGCGACGCTTGGGACGTCTGGCCAAATGTTGGCTCCGCGAACTGGGGCGCCCTCCGGGGCGCGAGATTGGGCGGCGCAAGTGTACCCAAGCCGACGGCGGGCCCACCTCAGCTGGGGGGTGCAGGCAGCGAGCACCGGCGGGGTGGTGTCAGCTTGGCGAAGGAGGGGACGAGGAGATGCCAGCGCCCACTGCCTGCGTGGGCGATGTGTGTGGGGCCACATCTTGTGCCCAGAGGGCATTCAACCACAGAATATTGTGCTCCGCAAGGGGGTGCAACAACTCGTCTAACAGGAGATCGGTGCCGGCCCCGGTGGCCGCCCCCAGGCGTTCAGACGTTGAACAGGAAGTGCATCACATCGCCGTCCTGGACCAAGTAGTCGCGCCCCTCGAGCCGGAGTTGGCCGCGGCCCCGCACTGCCGCGTAGCCGCCCGCCTCGACCAGTTCCTGCCAGCCACAGACCTCGGCCCGGATGAACCCCTTGGCGAAGTCGGTGTGGATCACCCCCGCAGCGTCCCTGGCGTTGGCGCCCTCCGGCACGGTCCAGGCACGAACCTCTTTCTCGCCCGCGGTGAAGAAGGTCTGCAGGGAGAGGCAGCGGTATCCGGCCCGGCTGAGCCGCCCCAGGCCTGTCTCGTTCAGTCCCATCTGGGCCAGGAACTCCCTCGCCTCGTCCGGCTCCAGTTCGGCCAGCTCGGCCTCCAGCTTGGCCGAGACCTCCACGAAGTCCGCCCCCTCGGCGGCGGCCCGCTCGGCTATCTGGGCCGCCAGGGGGATGGCTCCCGCCTCACCCTCGTCGACGTTGGCAACGTAGATCACCGGCTTGGCGGTGAGCAGTTGGGAGTCGCGAACCCCGGCCATCTCCTCCTCGCCTAGGGTGACCCGGCGCGCTGGCTCGCCCCGGTCGAGCGCCTCCCGGACCCGGCTCAGCCCCCGCACCTCGGCCTGGACCCCACGGGCTGCGCCCCCGGCCCGGGCGACCTTGCCGACCCGCTCCAGGCGGCGGTCGACGGTGGCGATGTCGGCCAAGGTGAGCTCCAGCTCCAGGATCTCGAGATCGCGAACGGGGTCGACGGCCCCCTCGACGTGGCCGACCTCAGAGGCGGTGAAGGCACGCAGGACGAATGCGATGGCGTCGTGGCTGCGGATATGGCCCAGGAACTGGTTGCCCAGACCCTCCCCACTGTGGGCACCTCGGACCAGCCCGGCGATATCGGTGAAGGTCACGGTGGCGGGGATCACCCTGGGTGGGTGGAACAGGTCGGCCAGCTGGGGGATCCGGTCGTCGGGCACGGCCACCACCCCGGTGTTGGGCTCGATGGTGGTGAAGGGGAACGCCGCCACCGCGGCGTGGGCCCTGGTGAGGGCGTTGAAGAGGGTGGACTTGCCCGCGTTGGGCAGTCCCACGATCCCCACCGAGAGGCTCAAGCCAGCTGGCTCACTGAGACGGCGCGGGTCCCGCCAGGACCCGGCGCACCAGCTCGGCAAGCCCACCACCACCCGGGCCCGGAACCACCCAGTCGGCCATCGCCAGGACCTCGGGCACGGCCGTCTCCACGGCCACCTTGGTACCCGCCGCCGCCAGGAGCGGCCCGTCGTTGGGGGCGTCGCCCAGCGCCACCACTTCGCTGGGGTGAAAGCCGAGGTGGCGGCAGAGCCAGCGCAGGGCGTGGCCCTTGTTCACGTCACGGGCAGTGATCTCGCAGAAGCCAACCAAGGAGCGGGTCACCTCGCAGCGGTCGCCGACTAGCTCCCGCAGCTCCCCCAGGGCGGCGGTGAACCGATCTGGGTCCGCCGCCACCACGGTGAGCTTGGTGCTCCCTTGGGACAGCCTGACCTCGAGCGGCGGGTCGGTGGCGACCTCAGCCTCGACCTGGGCGGTCCGGAGGTAGAAGAGAACGTCCTGGTTGATCTCGTCCACGTAGAGGTGGTCGTTCTGGAAGACGTTGACGGAGTAGCCTCGTCGGCGGCAGAGCTCGAGGATCTCCAGGGACAGCTCGCCGGGTACCGCTCGCTGGTAGAGCACGGCGGCCCGGTCGGGGTCGGCCCCGGGGTCGTCTTCGGGAGGGAGCTCTTTGATCAGGGCGCCCTGATAGCAGATCAAGGGGACGTTCGCCCCCAGGCCCAGGGCGTGGGGCAGGCCGGACCGGTACATCCTGCCGGTGGCCACCCCCACCCGGATCCCGGCCGCCCTGGCCGTCCCGGCAGCGGCCACGTCGCGGGGGTCCAGGACGAGGCGGTCGTCGAGAAGGGTGCCATCGAGGTCGCTGAGGATCAGCCTGGTGGTCAAGGTCACCCGGGCACCTCGGGATCGGCAGAGCTGATCAGAGCACAGCCGCCCAGCACCTCCCGCGCGAGGGCAGCCGGCGGCGCACCGACCGCTGCCCTCGCCCCCCAGTTCGAGCCGCAGAGATGGGCTGCCGGCACCGACGGAGTCACGACCATCTCGGCACCACGCAGGCATTGTCGCCGATGGCCGCCGCCGGCACCCGCCCGGGTTGGTTTCACCCCGATGGGGTATATTGAATTCGTTGCCAATTCGCTCTAGACGTCCCTTCCGGCCACCGCATCGCACCGCCTATTGGGGCCCCGATGAGGTCCCCCAGCCGGATCCCGCCCCCACTGTCAGCTTCTCCGGGCTTGGGCTCTCGGTTTCGATGCTGAGAACCCTGGATGAGGTTGGTTACAACGACCCCACCGCGATCCAGGAGCTGGTGCTGCCGGTCGCCATGGCGGGTCGCGATCTGATCGGTCAGGCCCGAACTGGCTCCGGCAAGACCGCTGCCTTCGCGGTGCCGATCCTGGAGCGGATAGACCCTGCCTCCCAGAGCGTTCAGGCGCTGGTGCTATGCCCCACCCGGGAGCTGGCGGCCCAGGTCACGCTGGAGTTCGAGAGGCTGGCCAGGGGCCGGTCGGTCGGCGTGCTCGCGGTGGTCGGAGGCGACCCCATCCGGAGGCAGCTGGACGGGCTCCGCGGCCATCCGGCGGTGGTGGTGGGGACGCCCGGGCGGGTGCTCGACCACCTCCAGCGGAGGACCCTCTCCCTGATGGACGTCCGATTCGCGGTCCTCGACGAGGCCGACCGAATGCTGGACATGGGCTTCGCGCCAGACGTCGAGCGGATCCTGCTCCAGACCTCCAAGTCGCGTCAGACCATGCTCTTCTCGGCCACGGTGCCGGAGTGGGTCCACCGCCTCGCGGCCCGCCACATGCGGGAGCCCGAGACGGTCTCGGTGAGCGGGAGGACCGAGTTGGTGCCCACGGTCCGCCAGTGGTGCATCGAATGCTCCTGGTCCGAGAAGGAGGAGGCGCTGGGGATGCTGCTGGACAGCCCCCTGGTGACCTTGGGGCTGATCTTCACCAACACCAAACGCAGCGCCGACCAGCTCCACACCTCGCTCTTGGCGCAGGGTTACGACGTCACCGTCATCCATGGCGATCTCTCCCAGCACGACCGGGACGAGGCCATGGAGCGGTTCCGCCGTTCCCGCGTCCGCTTCCTGATCGCCACCGACGTGGCCGCCCGAGGGATCGACGTCGACGACATCAGCCACGTCATCAACTACGACATCCCCTCGACCCCCGAGGACTACGTGCACCGGGTGGGCCGAACCGCCCGGGCCGGCCGCGACGGGGTCGCCCTCACCCTGATCACCCCGATCGAGATCCTCAAGATCCGCGACATCGAGCGCCACACCAAGCGCCCCATCGAGCACCACACGATCGCGGACCTCAAGCAGCTGGCGGGCACGGCCGGCGCCCTGGTCGGCTGAGCCATCCCCCCGCGCACGCGGTTAGGTCGGTGCGGAGTTCGCCTACAGAATCTAGTGCATAGCGCTATAATGCGTCGAGCAATATGGCGAGTCTCACCTGGAAGCGACCGACGCGGGACCTGGCGGCGCTGGCCGTGCTGGGCCTCTTGGCCGAGCAGCCCCGGCACCCTTACGAGATCCAGCGCGAGGTTCACCAGCGGCGCAAGGAGTTCGCGGCCGGTACCCCCCGCGCCGTCTACCACGCCGTTGACCGGCTGGCGGCGGCGGGGCTGATCGAGCCTGCGGAGACGGTCCGGGAGGGCCGGCGCCCGGAGCGGACCGTGTACCGGATCTCCGAAGCCGGCCGGGACGAGTTCTCGCACTGGCTGGTCGACCTCCTGGCCGTCCCTGAGCGCCAGGCGCCGCCCTTCAGCGCCGCCCTCAGCATGCTCGGTTACCTGCCCCAGCGGGAGGCGATCAGAGCTTTGGGACAGCGGCTGGCCCAGCTCCAGGGCATGATCGCCAGCCTGGACGCGGTGATCGCCACCCTGCGAGAGCGGCTTTCGCTGCCCCGGCTCTTCCTGATCGAGCGCGAGTACGAGCGCGCCGTCTGGCAGGTGGAATTGGACTGGGTTGGCTCGCTCATCAGCGATCTCGAGAGCGGGGCTCTGGCGGTGGACCAGGAGTGGCTCCAGTCCCACCTCGGCCAGCCCCGGCTGGATGTGGCGGATGGGCTGGCGACCAATCCCCCGGCATCGGCCAGCGCCGCCCCGGGAAGGCTGGAACCGGGCGGCCTCGACTCGACCGTTCAGGTGGGAGGCAGTAGATGAGCGAGCAGGCTCAGGGCCGGGAGACGGTGATCAGCGTTCACCAGCTCCGCAAGGTCTTCAAGTCCGGCAAGGGCACCGTCGAGGCGGTGGCGGGCATCGACCTGGAGGTCTTCGCCGGCGAGGTCTTCGGCTTCCTCGGNNCCAACGGGGCAGGCAAGACCACCACTCTCAGGATGCTGGCGACCCTGATGCCCCCCACCTCTGGGGTGGCCATCGTGGCGGGCCGGGACCTCCGGCGGGAGCCGGACCAGGTCCGCTTGCGGATCGGCTACGTCGGTCAGCTGGGCGGGGCCGACATCGAGATCACGGGACGCTCCGAGCTGGTCTTCGAGGGTCGCCTCTACGGGATGAGCACCTCGGAGGCGCGCCACCGGGCCGCCGATCTCCTGAGGACCCTGGAGCTGGAGGACTGCGCCGACCGCCGGATCACCACCTACTCCGGTGGACAGCGGCGCCGGCTCGACATCGGGGTGGGGCTGGTGCACCGCCCCCAGCTGCTCTTCCTCGACGAGCCCACNNTCATCGACCACGGCAAGATCGTGGCTGAGGGCACCCCGGACTCACTCAAGCGGGAGGTCGCCGGCGACCTCGTCACCGTGGGCATGGAGGGCGACGCGGCCGCCGCCCTTGTCCTCCTCAAGTCGCAGTCCTTCGTGCGAGACGCCTCGGACGAGGGCCAGTTGCTGCGCCTCTACGTCGACCGGGGCGAGACCGCTGTCCCGGACATCCTGCGCCTTCTCGATGGAGCCGGTCTGGCGCTGACCACCATCTCGGTCAGCCGGCCCAGCCTGGACGACGTCTTCCTTCTCCAGACCGGACACTCCCTGCGCGAGTCGCAGCAGGCCTAGCCACCACCAGGAGACCGACAAATGAAGCTGGCTCGCGACACCTGGCTGGTCTTCCAGCGCTACTTCGGCATCTTCATCCACGACCCCATCTGGGTCGGGGTTGGGGTGATCCAACCGGCGCTCTACCTGCTCCTCTTCGCCCCTCTGCTCAAGTCCATCGCCGCCGTCCCCGGCTTCCCTCGAGGGGGCGCCTACAACGTCTTCGTTCCCGGGCTGCTGATCCAGCTCGGGCTGTTCGGGGCGGCCGGGGTGGGCTTCAGCCTCATCTCCGAGCTCCGGCTGGGGGTGGTGGAACGGCTCCGGGTCACCCCGGTCAGCCGGCTGGCGATGCTCCTGGGAAGGGCCATGCGGGACATCCTGACCCTGCTGATCCAGTCCCTGATCCTGGTGGTGCTGGCCCTCCCCTTCGGGCTCAGCTTCCGACCCTGGGGGATCCTGATCGCGCTCGGACTGGTGGCTCTGATCGGTCTGACGGTGACATCGGTGTCCTACGCCCTGGCCCTGACGCTGCGGGACGAGANNCTCCTTCGCTCCCATAATCTTCACCGCCAGCCTGCCCCTGCTGCTGCTCTCCGGGGTACTGCTGCCGATGAGCCTGGCGCCCAGCTGGCTCCGCACCATCTCCACCCTGAACCCACTCTCCCACGCCGTGGCGGCGAACCGGGCGGTCTTCCTCGGCCACCTCGGCAACCCCAACGTGCTCCAGGGAGTGGCCATCATGGCGGTGCTGGCCGTGGTGGCGATCTGGATCGCGGCCCGCTCCTTCAGTCGCGCCATCGCCTGAGGCCGACTTCGATCCGCCGGTCCCTCCAGTGCTGCGGCCGGATGAAGGCCGGCGGCACCGATCGAGCGCTGGAGGGTCAGACCCAGGCGATGGCGCCCCAGACCGGCCGGCGGCGGACTCCCGCCGCGGGTGGCGCTCGACTTCAGGCGGCTCGCAGGCATCCGGCGGGCTGAGGGGGTCCGAGGGCCGGTGCCGAAGGCTCAGGATGTCATCTCGGCGTTGGGCGGCCGCCGCCGGACCCTGCCGAGCCCAGCCCTGGCCGGCGTCTGACCGGGCTCGGACGGGACCTCTGCAGGGCCGGGCCCGGGGTCCGCTGCCCCTCTCGGCAGCGGGCGCCCCCGGGATCACCGCCAGTCCCGCCGGTCGGCGATCAGAGGGCGGACCAGGCACCGGACGCCGCTGCCGGTCCCGCTCGGAAGCGCAGGCGTCGGGCTAGCTCGCGGCTGCCCCGCCTGTGGCCACCTGCTCGAACCCCTGCGGCACCGGCCCCTTCCAGGCTTCGGGGTGGAAGATGCGGGCCAGGATCTCGATCCCGTCCACGACCCGGGGGCCGGGCCGGTGGAAGTACCAGGCGCCGTCAACTGCGTACACCTGGCCGGCCCGCACCGCCAGGAGTTCGCTCCAGCGCTTCAGGGAGGGCAGCTCTGGGACCCTCTCCAGCGCCTGCTCCAGGCGGCAGCCGACAGGCAGGTAGATGATCACTTCCGGCTGGGCTGCGGCCAACTCGTCCGCCTCGATCGCCCTGGAGCGGGCCCCAGACTCGCCCAGGACGTCTATCCCCCCGGCGGAATCCACCTGCTCTGGGACCCACAGACCAGCCACCATCAGTGGGTCCAGCCACTCCAGGCAGACCACCCGGGGCCGCGTCCGTCCGGCCACCGCTCCCCGAATTGCATCGAGGCGGGCCCAGAGACCGCGGACCAGCTCGGCGGCCCGCTCCCTGGTCCCGGTCAACTGGCCCAGTTCGCTGATCGAGCGCAGGACATCGGCGAGGGTGGCGGGCTCCAGGGAGACAACCGTGGGCCGCCCCGGCAGGATCCTCCCGGACTCCAGGACCTGCGGGTAGGCCCCGACGCAGTCCTCGCAGAGTTCCTGGGTGAGGATCAGATCGGGGCGGGCGCGCAGAAGCGCCTCGTGGTCCAGGGGGTACAGGCTGCTGCCCTGGTGCAGCGCCTCCCGCAGGTGCCGGTCAACCGGAGGAGGAGCGACATCCGTCAGGTCCGGTCGGCCGTGGGTGAGGATCGGCTTGTACACGGCCTGGGGCGGGAAGTCGCACTCGCGGGTCACCCCGACCAGGCTCTGGCCCAGCCCCAGGGCGAAGCAGATCTCCGTGGAACTCGGCAGCAGCGAGGCGATCCGCAAGGCGGACGGCTAGGAGCCAGCCGCCGTGACCTCGGCCGGCGGGACCTCTTCGCCCGGGGCCGAAGCCGGCACCAGCTTCATGGAGAGGATGGGCACCCCGCTGCGCTTGGCCCACCCCCCCACCCGGGTCTCGTGGGAGAAGATCACCACCTGGGCGGTAGCGGAGAGCTCCTTGAGGGTGTCCAGCAGAGCGGTGCAGCGAGCGTCGTCGGAGCTGACGGTCGGGTCGTCCAAGATGAGCGGGACCGATTCGCCGCTGGGCGAGAGAGCCTTGGCCAGCACCATCCGCAGGGCCACGTATATCTGCTCCCGGGTGCCCTGGGAGAGGTCCTGCACCGAGACCTGGGCCTCGCCCTCGCGAGCTGACACGTGCATCGAGAGGTCGGATGGGTCGACCCAGGCCTGCTGGTAGCGCTGGGCGGTGATCCCGGGCAGCCATCCCCGCAGCCCCTCGGCCAGCACCGGCGCCAGGTCGTTGTGGACAAGTCCCTGGGCCCGCTCCATCTCGGCGATGGCCAGCTTCACCGCCGCCTCCGCGGCGGTGAGTCGGGCAACCTCGCTGCGCAGCTCGGCCAGCTCCTCATCGAGTTTGGCCACGTCCCCAGCCTCCCGCAGCTGCTCCGCGAGCCGGCCCTGAAGCGGGAGCAGCTCCTGGCGGATCCGGTCGAGCTTGGCCCGAGCCTCGTCGTGCGCCAGCCGCAGCTGGGCAGACGAGAGGCCAGCGGCGAGCGGCTCGGCCGGGGTCGGTAGCGAGCCGAGCTCGGCCGAGAGCTCCTTGGCACGCTTGGCCAGGGCCTTGGGCTCCCGCCCCGCCAGCCGCTCTCCGCGGCGGGCCTCGAGCTCGTCACGGTGCTGCCTCGCGTCCTCCGCCGCGTCCAGCTGGTGGAGGCGAGCCGCGAGCTCGGCGGCGAGCTTGACCGGGTCGCTCCCGTTGACCCCGACCCGCTTGGCCCGCACCAGCAACTCCTCCCGGAACCGCTGAGCGGTGGCGGCCCACGAGGCGCGCTGCTGGGCGGCCTCCTGGGCCGCCGGGAGTTGCTCCGCCAACTGCCGAAGGTGCGACGGATCCGCCTTCCCGATCCCCAGCTCGGTGAGCCGCTTGGTCGCCTGGGAGCGCTCGGTCTCAACCTTGTTTCGGGCCGCCACCGCCTTGCTCATCTGCGGGTCCCCGGCCCGCCGGGCCCGCTCCATCTCGCTGACCGAGCTAAAGCCGCCCACAGCCAGCAGCAGACGGAGCCGCCGTTGCAGGGCCAGGAACCCGGTGGCGGTCAGAACCAAGAGAACCAGGCCGGCCACCACCAGCCCGATTCGCAACCCCCCGGTTGACAAGACGATGCCGCCCGCCACCAGCAACACGCCGGCGATCCCCCCCACCAGGGCCAGGACGTCGGCGAACCAGCGGTGGGTGGCAACCCGGCGGCGGTCGAGCAGCTCGAGACGGCTGGGGAGCTCCGCGGGGCCGGGTAGCTCCGGCAGCGGCTGCTCCAGCGCCGCGATCAGGAAGGCCAGCTCACTGGGGGCTGACTTCTGGGACAGCCGCTCCAGCTCCTCACCCGGCGGTCCCGGCTCCTTGGCCTTGGCATCGGCCTCCTGCCACTGCTGGGCCAGGCCGCGGGCACCGGTGGCGGCATCCCGGAGGACGGTCGGTTCCTTGGGAAGCTTCAGCTCGGGGGTGGCCTCCAGCTCCTTGGAGAGCTCGGCGACGGCGGCCAGATCCTGGTTCAATTCGGCCAGCTCCGCCGTCTTCCAGGCCACCTCGGCGCTCTGGCTGGACTGCTCTGCCTCCGCCAGCTCCGAGCGTAGCCGGGCCTGGGTGGCCAGTTCATCAGACAGTTGTGAGTGAGCGGCCACCGCCGCCGACAGTCTGGCCGCGGTCTCGTCCAAGAGTTTGGACTGCTTGTCCAGCGGCTTGGTGGTCGTGCGGTCGCCTCGGATCTTGTCCTGGCGCCAGCGCTGGAGCAGCTCGATCGCCGACCTGGCCGTGCTGTCGCTGCCCGAGGTCGAGCTCGCCTTCTGGAGATCCTCCTGGAGAGAACTCCCAGTCAGGCTGAGGATCTGGTCCTGGCCCACCGTGGAGATGGCCAGGAAGGCCTCCCGGCTCATCCCCAGGGCCACCGAGACGTCCACGGTGCGCCCCCGACGGAACCTGTCGGTGACCTCGCCGCCCTTGATCAGGTCAAAGACCTGGCAGTTGTCAGGTTGGTCGAGATCGCGAACGAAGCGGTACCGGCCGCCGTCCAGCTCGATCTCGGCCTCGACTGAAAACCGCTTGCCCTGCCAGGGACGGAAGTGACGCAGCACCTCCTCGGTCTCCTTGGGCATCCGCCCCCGGGCAGGCAGATCCACCCCGCAGAGGGCCACGCGGAGGGCGGTGTGAAGAGTGCTTTTGCCGGACTCGTTGGGACCACCCACCACGGTGAGCTGGGGGTCCAGATTGAAGCGCCCGCTCAGGCCACCGAAGCTCTGAAGCTTGACCGACAGAACCCTCATCCGGGCTCGACCTCCCCGATCCTGGCTCGGCTCACAGAATTGCCGGCTCCTCGCCGCGCAGCGCTTCGAGTCCGGCCCGGAGTGCTGACTGGACCAACTCGGTGTCGAGGTCGCTCCGGGCCATCAGGCCACGAACGAACTCCCCGCGAATGTCTGGCGAATGGCTGAGCTCCTCCAGGTCGACCTCGGGGCGGGTAGCGAAGACCACCTCGACGCAGCGCCCGCCCTCGCGGAGGCGTTCGACCAGCTGGCTGGGGCCGATCCGGACCCCCAAGGCGAGCTCGCCAACCACCCGAACCCTGGCGCCGGTGTTGGGCCCGACCGGAAGCGCTTCTTTGGCACGTTCGACCACGGCTTCGGAGTGCTGGCAGCCGGTGACGTCGACCTCGACCTCACTGAGGGTGAAGGTACCGACCGGGTGGATCTTCACGACCGGGGGCTCGGAGGAGAAATCGACCTCAGCGGCGCCCCGCTCCCCCAGCTCGCCGAAGGTGAGCGGTTCCGGATTGCCCGGATAGACCATCCTGGCGGTCACCCGCGGAGTGTGGAAGTGGCCGACCAGGCCGAAGCGGAAGCCGGCCTGCGCAATCTCGGGCTCGCCGAAGGGAGCGTGGTCCTCCTTGCCCTCTCCCTGGACCGGGAGCTGGCCGCGCTCCGAACCGTGGAAGAGGGCGACCGCCGGCTGACCTTCGGGGACCGTGAAGCCCTCCAGAAGGTCGGAGGTGCCCTTGGGCTTGGTGTGGGCGATGCCGAAGATGCGGAAGCCCTCCAGCTCAAAGGGCGCAAACTCGCCGGTGGAGAAGACGTGGACGTTGGCGGGCCACTCCTGGACGGCGTAGAGCGACCCCGGGTGCCAGTAGTCGTGGTTCCCGGGGGAGATCAGCACCGGGAAGGGGAGCCGCCCCAGCTGCTCCGCCAGGAAGCGGGCGGTGTCCTGGCCGGCGTAGCGATCCTCGTAGAGATCGCCAGCGATGGTCAGGGCATCAACCTTGAGCTCGACCGCCAGCCCCACCAGCTTCTGGAAGGTCTGCCGCAAGGCCACCCGCCGCTGGACGGATGCCTCCGGCCCCAGACCCCGAAACGCGGTGTCCAGGTGCACATCGGCGCAATGCAGCAGACGCATCAGGTGAAATATGCACTACTGGGGCACCCCAGGGGAATGCCAGTCGAGCCTCCGAGGCCCGTACACTCCCGCTTGTGCCTCCGATTCTTCCTCCCGGACCGGTTGGCCAGGCCCAGCGGGTGGTCCTGCGCAAGGTCAACCACCATGCCCCCAAGTTCCTCAACCACCTGGTGCGCTCCCGTCTGATCGGCCACCAGGTGGAGACGGGACAGCAGATCCTGGTCTTCCAGGTCGCCTTCACCGTCCCCGCTGGACTGGTCGAGGTGACCGACAGCACCACCATCGAGTTCATCGACTGAGGCTCTGACCGGAGCAGCCCGGCCGGAGACGGGGTGGAGAGGCCGCTCCGCCGCCACGGCCGCAGAGCCGGGCCGGCTCTAGCGCTTCGGTGGGGTGGCGCGGGTCCAGGTCGTGGTCAGCTCCGACAGCGGCGGCTGGCGGCCAGCCGGCTGCAGCGCTCGACGCGGCCAGGGAGGCTCAGGACCCGGTCTTGTAGCTCGCCCGGAGCCTGCTCCGTCGGGAGTCCCTCGCCGGCGGGGGCTCCTCTCCTGTTCTTGGAGGGGCCAGCGCAGCCGGACGCAGGCGGCGGTCAGCGGCAACGCGACGGCGGGGCAGCCCAGCCGCGTCTCCACGATGACATCGACCTCCGTGAGCAGCTCATGAGCCGAGACCGCTTCCTGTCGAAGGCGGTCGGGACCGCGGCTCCCCCTTGGCAAGCTGCCGGACGGGTTGGGTCAGTGGCCCGGGGCGGAGTTCCGGTCGATTCGGTAGACGATCACCCCGGCCAGGACCATCGCGATGCCCATCACCAGCAGCAGGCTGCTGAGTGTCCCGGGAAGGCCGGCACCGGTCGTCGGGGTGCTGGCGCCCAAGACACCACCAGCGGGGCCGGTGCTCGCTCCGAGCACGCCTCCGGCGGTGGCGCCCGTGAAAGTGGCGACTAGGGTGATGGTGGCTCCGGATCCCTCATAGGGGTTGGTGGCCGCCAGGGGAAACGACCAGTCGATCACGAAGTTGTCGGAGAAGGTCGTGTTCTGGACCGAGGTGGCCACGATCTGGGAGCTGGAGGAGCTCACACAGTAGGCGGCGTTGGGGTAGGAGGCCAGCACAGTCTTGGTCGAGTCGGTGTAGCAGGAGATCGGACCGAGGGCAAACGTCTGCCCCGTGGTCGTGTCGGTCACGGTCACCTGGAGTCCATCGGCCTGACCGTCCAGAAGTGCCTCCGTCCCAGTCCCGCTGCCGCTCGCACGACCAGCGGAACTGGAGGTCGTCCCAATGACTAGGGTCACGTCCACCGGGCCGCTGTAGCTTGGGGAAGTGGTGTCGCTGATGATCCCGGAGCAGCTCCCCGAGTCACCCGGCACCAGCGTCGTCGAGATTCCGCAGGCCCCCAGCACCGCCGCCGAAGCTGGGACCAACCCTGCAACACCGACCACGATCCCGGCAGCCCCAGTGAGGAGACCGGCCACGACCAGGCGTGACCACAACCGCCGGGGTCGCAGGCGCAGGAATCTCACCACCCCGCCTCCGGGCCGGAAGTCAGCGCGAGCGGCCGGTACTGGACCTGCGTCTCGCTTCGGTATTTCTTCTCCCACTGGACTGCCTCCCCAGTGACTGTCACCGACCCTCCTGAACAGGAGAGGTCTCGCGTGATTTCAAATGAGTGGGTCGCTGCTGGAGACCCTGGCTCGGCTTCGGCGATGAGATCGGCCATCTCAGCAGCAGACCTTGACCATCGGTGCGCCCTGATGGTCGTGAGCACCAGGTTGGATTCGGCACATTTTGGTATAGACCTCAGGAGCTCGGAGTCGCGGTGGGGCTCGGGGTCACAGTGGGACTCGGGGTCACAGTCGGACTCGGGGTCGCAGTCGGACTCGGGGTCGCCGTGGGACTCGGGGAATCAGCCGTGATCGTCTGGCCGCTAGTAGTCGTGGTGGTGAAGGTGCCCGCTGCGCCAGTCCCGATCAGGGCGATGCTCGCAACGGCGACTGCAACCAGGACCGCAAAGGTCCGAAGTTTCATCTTGCTCCCCCTCCTACGACGCCCCTGATTTGCGGAAGTTGCAGGCCATGGGCGCGGTCAGGAACTGGAGCGGGAGCAGCATCGTGAGGGGATGGATGCCTAGCCCAATATCGGCGGCTGGCCGGCAAGAGTCCCCACCCGGCCGTCGAGACGGCACTGGTAGGAGAGCCCCAACTGAGTCGAGCCTTGGCAGCCGTCGGCAGATCGGGCAGGATCAAGGTCATGGCTCCGGGGTACGCCACGGAGGGGCCTGCGCTTGGGGTGCTGGCTCGCGACGGTCCCAACTCAGCACCGTGCCCCCCACGACCAGCAGCAAGATGACGCCAGCCACGATCAAGTCCAGCCCATGATTGGTGTCTTGCCCTGGGTAGCCCAGGAGAGGAAGGGTGTACTGCACCACGTAAACGTCCCTGCCACTCACCTTCAACGTCCAAGGGTCAGCGACCGTGTTCGCATCACCCTGGGTCTTGATGATCGTCTGCCCCGACTTGTCCACCTTGAGGTAGATGACGCGGTGCACCATCTCCACGTCACGCTGGTACGGATTTGTAAAGATGATCACGTCACGGACGGCGAGCTGACTCACGGGAACCCGCTCAGAGACGGCCACCCCGCCAACCGGGAGTCCGGGTCGCATGCTGCCCGACAGGATCGGTGACACCATCCAGGTGCCCTGGACCAGTNNGTCGCATGCTGCCCGACAGGATCGGCGTCACCATCCAGTTCCCACTGTGCACCGAAAACACCGCGAACCCCAGTGCACCAAGGACCACCACGACCAGCACTGACCAGATTCCGGTCCGGACACGCCGTGCGACCGTGGCCCTCCGCGGGCGTCCACGACTCCCGCGCTTTGGGGCGGGGTTCTCACCCTCGGGGATCGTCGCCATGGTCCTATTGTCTGCCTCTCCGTAACGCGGCTGATCGGAGACCAGGAAGAGCCAATCCGGTCGCCTTCAAAAAGACTCGGTCAAGTCGCAGGCCCACGCCCATCCTGAGTGTAGAACCCATTGAGACGTTCCCCCCCGGGACAGAATGTTGCCAAGCTCCACTTCCTACCGCGGTCAGATGAATGGGATTCAGGTCAGCCCCCCGCCCCAATGGAGAAGCGGCGGCGGGCGACCACGAGGGCCGCGCCGCCGCCGAGGCGCTTAGCTTGAGTAGGTCAGCGTCACGTTCACCGTGTCAACGCCGTTCTCAGCGTCAGTGCCGAGTTCAGGGGCGTTGCTAATGACGTCTGTTGGAGGTGAGCCTGCCTGCACGGGGAAGTGCACAGCGGGATAGATGTAGCCCGACAGGTTGCCGCACCCAGTGTCCTCGTTCCCCGCGTAGAACACAACAGTGTAGGTGTCAGTCGCGGTCGGTGCGATCGAACCACCGACGGGCATGTTGCCTAGCCCCTCGTCCGCTGACATGAGGCCATTGAATACAACGGTGCCGTCGCTGTAGAAGCACATTGACATTTCGCTGGCCAACGCGCTGCCCGGCGTGTTGCCGGAGATGTCCTTCACCTGGAGGTTAATCTCGTTCGCTGTGACCGTACCGTTGTTGGTGATGGTGATGAGTTGGGGCGTACTGATGAACGACGATCCGACCGGTCCGATGTTCGGGAGGGTCAGGTCGGTCGTGTTTTGGCCACCGCTTGCGTTCGGTGAAGAGAGGACCACGCTGAGATTCCCAGCCGTGATCGTTTGGCTGCTTGTGGTTTGGGTGGTCCATTGCGCCGCTGCGCCAGCCCCGATCAGGGCGAGAGCCGCAACGCAGAGCCCCCCAAGTATCGCCATTGTCCGTAGTTTCATCTAGTCCCTTCCTTCTTTGATGCCTCTGGTTCGAGGCTGCTAGAGATAGAGACGGTGCGCGGCCACGAGGGCCGGACCGCTACATAGGCGTGTTCCATGGCTAGCCTGAGTACTCCACGGTGATGAACGGAGTGTCACTGCCGTTCTCAGCCGCGGTGAGCAGTTCTGGCGCAGTGCTAGTGCTGCCTGCCACCAATGGCGTACCGGTACCATACTGCCAGCCCGAATAGCTGCCGCAGCCTGTGACCTGGTCCGCCCCGGCGTAGAACACAGCCGTGTAGTTGTCGGTACCCAGCGGCGCGAGCGTGGTGGGGTAGAGCCCGATGCTGCCCTCGGCTCCTGACAAGGGACCGTTGTACACAACCCAGCTCTGGCTGTACAGGCACATGTACACTTCGCTGGCCAACGCGGGTCCAGCAGGAGCTGTGCCAGGGGTATCACCCACCGTGAGCGTGATCTCGGTCGCTGTGACCGTGCCGTTGTTGGTGATGGTGATGAGTTGGGGCGTGCTGGCGAACGAAGATCCGACCAGTCCGACCGCCGGCAATGCAAGGCTGGTGCAGCTACCGTAGGCATCGGTTGCCGTGCAGCTGCCGGGGCCTGACAACCCCACGCTGAGATAGCCAGATGCTATCTGCTGACTGCTGGTAGTTGTGGTGGTCCATTGCGCCGCTGCGCCAGCCCCGATCAAGGCTAGGGCGGCAACGCAGAGCCCACCAAGGATCGCCATTGTCCGTAGTTTCATCTAGTCCTCAATCTATGAGGCCCCTGGTTCGGGGCCGCTGCAGATAACGAACCCAGTCGCTGCTCATGCTGCGGGGTTCCGCTGTGATCGAGGACTCAGCCCGATTGGGCCTCAGTCACGGTTTTCGCCTCACGGGTGGGTACGACTGCGGGCTCGTTGTCGTTGAGCACCGCCGGTCGCTCCGCTACAAATCCAGACGCACCCTCCTCCCAACAAACGCTGGCTCACAGGGTTGGGTGGACCACTCCCCAGATCTTTGCTCTCTCTGGCCTACCCAGCCCTACGCCGACTGTGTTCCACTCAAGAAACACGTACTCCGAGTGGCAATCGGTTGCCAGCCCCTCCTTTCCAGATTGACGAGACTGTAGCACGTTTGACGGGCTGGTAACGCTGTTATGTTCAAAAGAACAGGAGCGTTACACCGTCTTCAGATCAGCACTGGCGGGGTTCGAGGGGTCCAGAGGCATTGGCTGAGATCAGTGGTAGGCGGCGTAGGTGCCGATCAGGGAGACCGTCTCACCCTCGATAGGAGAAGGGCTGAACTCGAGGTGCATGAGGCTACCCCAGAAGGGTTCCGTTCCTGGCGGCCAGTCGCCGCTGACCTAGACGTCACGGCCGGGGGCAACCTTGGAAAGGAGTTTCGAGCGTGTCAGCAGCACTGACTCACTCATGCCCCCAGCCGCTTATGGTAAGGATAACATCGATCGTCACCAGTTAACACCGGCGACGGACTTCAGTTCAACAGAGTGACCGGCTGGCACGGCTCGGGGCGCCTATCCGTGGTCCCCCGTAGTCGGCACAGGACCCACCTGGGCGGCACCCCCTTCAGGACCGTCCGGAGCGGCGCGTCCGCGGCGGCACATCGCCCGCCATCGTGCAGGGAGGTTAGCGTCGCGCGTTCGTGCCCGCGTGGGCGCGCCGGAGGGCAACCGGCCAGTGGCGCACGCGACCCGTGACGGTGATCTCCGGCCGATCCCCAGCGCCCGGCTCTGCGCCGTGGCCGGCGCCGTTACTACACCACCTCTGGCCTTCCTTTCCTCAGCGATGGCCTCACCACGCATGCGCCGCCACCCGGCCCTGGCCCGGTAGGGAAGCAAACGGCTGTCAGCCGGCCCTCCCACGCCAAAGCCCACGCACCCCAGCGCATCTGGACTCGTTGGCAGCGCCGCCAGGAGGACCGCCGCGCCTCCGAGCCAGGTAGGTAGCTCGACCAGCGGAGCGCCGAGATACAAGGGGACCCGGGCCTCCCGGCTCACGAGGCGAGGGTCACAGCTCCAGCCAAGTTCCAGCGACAGCAGCACCATTGACTTCGGGGTGAGGACTGCCTGGCGGATGGGTGCACCGCTCGTTGGCACGATCAACCAGTGGGTGGTCTCATCGGCCCGTAACGCCAGCACCAGGACACCCAGCAGCGTCCCTACCCTCCGCTGAGCGCATCCTTGGTGGTCGGTCGTGGCGGGCGACTGACGGGTCCGTGCCACCAAACTGACGGACTTGTTACGCCGCCATCAGAGGAGCCACGGCTGGGTCCGATCGGCGCCGAGGAGGGGGGCCGAGATCAGTGGCAGGCGGCGTGGGTGCCCATCACGAAGATCGCCACCACCGCGATCAGGTTGAAGCATGCGTGCAGCACCATTCCCGGCACCAGCGATCGGGATCGCTCGTAGACGAGGGCCAGGGCCAATCCAGCGATGAACAGTGACGGGCCCAGGAGCAGGATCGAGCCGCCCACGGACAGGGTGTGAGCCAGGGCGAAGACGGCGGCGCTGATGAGCACCGACAGGGTCACCCCCAGGCGGGGCCGCAGGCCCCCGTATATGAATCCCCGGAAGACGATCTCCTCCACGATGGGGGCGATGATGGCGATGGAGATCACCGCCAGGTAGGGATCGCCCCCGAAGGCCTGGGAAATGGTGCAGTCCTGGGGGTTCTTTATCCCTCCCAGGAGGGGGGAGAGGAACTCCGAGATGAGCCCGGTCAGGATCTGGAGCGCCAGCGCTGCGGGCGGCATCAGGATCACCAGCCAGAGCGGAGCCCGGTGAATGCCCAGCCGGGCCCAGGCGCGCCCGGACCGGCGGCTGGCGAAGAAGACCACGATCGCCAGCAGCGCTCCGTAGAAGGCGAGGGTGGTCGCGAAGTTGTAGTAAGGCAGGATCACCTTGAAGGGGTGCCCGGTCAGCGACCGGATCACCCCCACCTGGTGTAGCCCGAGCACCACGATCGCGGGCACGACGAGTGCCACCACCAGGGCCGGGACCGCCACCACCGTGGCCAGGAGGATCTGACGCAGGCCCCAGGTGACCTCGGCGCTCGCTGGGTCCGTCGGCTCCACGCCTGGCGCCTCGATCAGAGGTCGGGTCCCCGCCCTGAGCGGGGACGAGCCGGTCCCCCGGCGTCGGGTCCGGCCGGCTCAACCCAGCCCGGCGAGGACGCCGAGGGCGGCGGCGGCGCGGAACCGATCCAGGGGATCGGCTGCCGGTCCAGCGGCAGAGCCTCCCCCGCGGCCCCCTCCACCTGTTCCGGCACCGCGTGCCTGGCCACGGGCCGGGGCTGGGTTGGCGGGCCGGTGCGCACCCAGAGGAACGCCAGCCCGGCGGTGATGAGGAGGTAGATGACGGCGAAGAGCCAGGAGCTCTGGAGCACCCCGACCGCTACGGCAGCGGGCAGCTGCAGGACCAGCCCGACGGTCACCGCGGCCGGCCTTCGCGCCAGGCGGGACCAGGGCCGCAGCACCGCCAGCGAACCGCTCAGGATGAGGGCGTCCCCGACCAGGCCCAGGAGAGCCCCCGCGAACACCAGGGCGAACTCCGGCGGTCCCTGCGGGGCCCCCAGGTGGGCTATCGCGCCGCCGAGCGCCAGCAGCGCCAGCAGATTGGCGACCACCGAGACCGCCGAGACCGCCAGCAGCGCCAGGGCCAGCCGAACCTGCCACTCGCCGGCCGGCCCCAGGGACGTCTCCGCTGGCGGGGGAATCGACGCCGGCCGGCTGCGGCGCTGACGGCGCGGCTGGTTCACGATCGGGCGCCGGCGCCGCCCGTCGATTCCCTTGCGGCTCCTGGTCGCGGTGCGGGCACGGGCACATGATGCACGATGCTCCCCGCCAGGCCAGCGCACGTCGGCCCCCGAGGTGCCGGCTCGCCATCCGCGCCGATCTCGATCCCGACGATGCGGCCGCCGACTGGCCGTACCGTCCGAGGAGCTCCGGTCCCCGACCGCGACGCCGGGGAGCTCTCGAAAAAGTCGTACGCGAGGCCCGCAGGCCCACGTTCCCGCGCCCGGTCCGAATTCGAGCCCAGCCTATAATCGCCGTCATGCCAGCCCCAAGTGGGGATTCCGAACAGGTGCCACGGCCGGTGCTCCCGCGAATCCGGTGCCCTGCGGACTGCCGGGAGCTCTCCTTGGAGGAGTGCCGTCAGCTGGCGTCGGAGATCAGGGAATTCCTGGTCCAGAACGTCTCCCGCACCGGAGGCCACCTCGGCCCCAACCTGGGGGTGGTCGAGCTGACCCTGGCGCTCCACCGGGTCTACGACAGCCCCACCGACCAGATCGTCTTCGACACTGGCCACCAGGCGTACGTCCACAAGATCCTGACCGGCCGCGGCGACCAGTTCGCAACCCTGCGCCAGGCCGGCGGCCTCTCCGGCTA